>NZ_JBYIQP010000177.1:0-3027 GCF_057707665.1 Actinacidiphila sp. bgisy167
GCCATGGCGCGGGGTGCGGTCCCGGTGTGGACGGTGGAGGTGTCCTCGGCGAAGGTCACGTCTCTGATGTGGTGCAGGGCCTCCACGGTCCAGTGGCCGCGGATCGCGGTGGCCAGGTCGGCGGGGGTGGTCTGGTGAGCGTCGAGGCTGGTGACGGCGTAGAGGGTCTCGCGGCTCTCGCGTCGGCCTGTCTGCCTGCGGCGGCGATGGACACGGATGGCCAGGCGGGCGTGGGGAAGGCGATCCCGCCGAGTTGGTCGGCGATGCCGCAGGTCTTGATCGAGCGGGACTCGTGGCGGCCGTGTCCGGTGGAGGTCGTGGTGTGCTGGACGGCGATGTCCCGCCAGGGCAGGGCGGCGAGTTGGCGGTGTGCGGTCGGCTGGTTCGCCTTGATCACCGAGATGTAGTGGGCCTTCTTGGTTTCGACCAGCCAGGTGACGTTCGCCTGGATTGAGTGCAGGGCGTCGAAGGTGACGAGAGTTCCGTTCAGGTCCAGCGGTTCGAGCAGGGGCTGAAAGTGCGCGGTCTCGTTTGTCTTCGCGCCGACCTCCGCCTGGGCGAGGGTCAGGGCCCGGTGGTGGGTGACGGCGGAGAGCAGGTGTCTGCGGCCGGCGGACAGGCGAGCCGATCCTCTCAGCGATTTGCCGTCGACGGCGATCACCTGCCGTTGCTCCGGAGCCGTTCCCGCAGGGGTCGGGCCGGCGGGATAGGCACCGACGGCCCGGTCCGGGGCGTCGCCGTCGACGGCCGCCAGCACACGGCCGATGGTCGTACGCGAGGGTGAGCGACGCCACCTGAGCGGATGCCGTCGGACTCCGACGGCCGTCAGCACATGGTCCGAGGCCCGCGCCGCCCACTCGGCGATCTCGTCGATACTGCTCGCTCCCGACACGGCCGCGCAGGCACAGACGAGGAGGATCGCGGTCAGTGAGTACCAGCGGCCCCGCCTCGCACGCGGGTCGGGCACCAGGTCCAGGAAAGTTCGCAGGTCAGCGACTTGGCCGATGTTCAGCGGACCCAGCCTCACCAACACCGACGGGATGAGAGAAGATACAGCGGCAGGCACGGGCCACCTCATGATCGTTGAGCTTCGACACCCCAATGATCACGAAGCCCGTGCCTGCTCTGCTATGCACCCCAACCGGTCACGGCCCGACCAACCACCCGACCCCGGATCTCGCCCAAGCCCTGACCCCAGGTCACAACCACAATCTGAGATCTCCATCGAACCCGGGGCGGTTCAGTGCACGCGGTCGCGGACCGGGATGTCCTGACGGAGGGCCGGCCCAGCGCTCGGCTGCTGCGACCGCTGACCAAGCTCGGCGCCGACGAGTGGGGCACGCTGGGCGAGATCCGGCACCTGAACCGCATCCCGTACGAGGAACCGGCGCCCGGTAGCTGCCGCGCGTCCGGCCCGCCCGTACCGCGCAACGGAACCGGGGCCGTCGCCGCTGCCGCTGCCGCTGCGACAACGGCGACGGCGGCCCCGGTGCGGGCCCCGAACGAACCCGCCCGGGCCGCCGGGCGGGTACCCGCCCGGCGGCGCCCGGTCAGGGGATGCGGTCGGTGAGTTCCAGGAGCGGAGGGTCGACCCGGAAGGTCTCCGGGTACTTGGCCGCCGCCCCGGTGTTCAGCACCACGACCTCCTCGTCGCCGGACAGCCACCCCTCCTCGCGCAGGACCCGGACCGCCGACAGGGTCGCCGCGCCCTCCGGGCAGAGCAGCGCTCCGTCCGCGGCCGCGCACCTGTCGCGGTCAGCGAGGATCTCCTCGTCGTCGACGGCGACGGCCCGGCCGTCGGTCTCGTACAGCGCCTCCAGGACGATGAAGTCGCCCAGCGCCTTGGGCACGGTGATCCCGAACGCCACCGTGCGCGCGTCCTGCCACGGCTCACTGGTGCGCTCGCCCTTCTCGAAGGCGCGCACGATGGGCGCGCAGCCGGAGGACTGCACGCTCACCAGCCGGGGCATCGCCCCGCGCAGCCACCCCAGTTCGCGCAGTTCGCGCAGGGCCTTGTGGATGCCGATGAGGCCCACGCCGCCGCCAGTGGGGTAGACGATGACGTCCGGAGCGCGCCAGCCGAGCTGCTCGGCGATCTCCAGCCCCATGGTCTTCTTGCCCTCGATGCGGTACGGCTCCTTCAGCGTCGCCGCGTCCATCCAGACTCCGGGCTCGGCGGCGATCTTCTCGGCCACCAGCCGGCCCGCGTCGCCGATCAGTCCGTTCACCAGGAAGAGGTCGGCCCCGGCGGCGGCGCACTCGGCCCGGGTGATCGACGGCGCGTCCTTCGGCATCGCGATCAGCGCGTCCAGGCCCGCCCGCGCGGCGTAGGTGGCCCATGCCGCCCCCGCGTTGCCGTTGGTGGGCATGGCGATCCCCCGCGCGCCCAGTTCGAGGGCCCTGGCCACGCCCACCGCGGCGCCCCGCGCCTTGAAGCTGCCGGTGGGTATGAGCCCCTCGTCCTTCATCACCAGCTTCGGCACGCCGATCGCGGCGCCGTAGCGGGGCAGCGGCACCAGGGGGGTCATGCCCTCGCCCAGGGTGACCACGTGCGCCGGATCGCGTACGGGCAGCAGTTCGTGGTAGCGCCACAGGTCCTGCCGGCGGTCCTGCAGGTCCGCGGGTGTGAGGGAGCCCCGGACCCGGTCCAGGTCGTAGCGGGCGAGGAGCGGCGATCCGCAGGCGCACAGGTTCTGCACGCGGTCGGCGTCGTGGCGGCGTCCGCACCGCGCGCACTCCAGATGCGTCAGGGCGCTGAAGGGCACAGTCATGCCTTCCTTCATACCTCGCCGGCGGTGGCGACCGGGTAACGAGGAGGTCATGACCCTGCGCACGACACGCGGTCGCGCACGACCGGCAGCGGCCGCATCGGGCGCCGCGGACGCGGGGCTGTGCGCGACGGACGCCCGCGCCCAGGTGCCGAAGGGCGAGTTCCGTCGTCGCCTCTCCCCTGGTGATGCAGCCCGTTCCCCGTTCCCGAATGCGTGAGCCGGTGGGTCATGCGTGAGCAATTGGTGAGCTGTCCGT
>NZ_JBYIQP010000178.1:0-2701 GCF_057707665.1 Actinacidiphila sp. bgisy167
TCCAAACCAGCACGGGCACCTGTCGTCAAATCAGTCGCCACACCGCCCTACTACCTGCGGATTCGGGTCTGACGTGCATATTCCGGCCATTCGGAGGTCTCTGCGTACCGATAGGCTCTCGGCCATTACTCGCACGCTTGGAGATCTTCGTGAAGACCCGATTGAGACAGGCCGTACCCGCCGCGGTGGCTCTGTTCACCTTGGCTACGGTCAGCGTCGGCACGGCTGAGGCGTCTCCCGCGCCCGGTGCCGCCGCGGCCGCCACCCCGTGGACTGGAACTTGGGCGACCGCCATGCAGGGCACCGGTGCCACGTTCACCGACCAGACGATCCGCCAGATCGTGCACACCAGCATCGGCGGCTCGTCCGTCCGCATTCACCTGTCGAACCGCTTCGGCACCCAGCCGGTCGTCCTCGACGACATCCACGCGGCGTCGAGCCTGTTCAACAGCGACATAGCCACCGGCACGGACGCGAAGCTCACCTTCGGCGGGAACACCTCGGTGACGATCCCGGCAGGCGGGGAGGCGGTGAGCGACCCGGCGGGGTTCTCCGTCACCCCCGAGTCCGAGGTCGCGGTCAGCTTCCACGTACCGGGCACGGCGGTCGCCACCCAGCACGACGCCGCCCGGCAGGTGAACTGGTACGCGCCCGGCGACCAGTCCGCGGCGCCCTACCTCAGCAGCGCCCAGCAGAGCTACTCGTACACCTTCCTGTCCGGCCTGGACGTCCAGAACCCGGACGCTGCAGGCGCGGTGGTCGCGTTCGGCGCCTCCATCACCGACGGCGAGGCGTCGAGCGGCAACACCAACCGCCGCTGGCCCAACCGGCTCGCCACCCGCCTCAATGAGGCGGGCTACCAGGTGGGCGTCCTCAACGAGGGCATCAGCGGCAACAACCTGCTCCAGAACGGCGGCGGCCCCGCGGCCGTGAGCCGCTTCGCCCACGACGCCCTGGACCAGCCGGGCGTGCGCTGGGTCGTCTTCTCAGACGACCCCATCAACGACATCATCAACACCAACCCGCCGGTCAGCAGCATCACCGGCGCCCTGCGCCAGCTCGTCGACGCGGCCCACGCGCGGAACGTCAAATTCCTCTGCTCCACACTCACCCCGTTCAAGGGCTTTACGTGGTGGTCCGACGACCGCGAGGTCAAGCGGCAGGCCGTGAACGACTTCCTGCGCGGCCCCGACAGCGGCTGCGACGGCGTCATCGACCAGGCGGCCGCGACCGGCGACCCCGCCGACCCGCGCGCCTACCTGCCCGCCTACGACGCCGGCGACCACCTCCACCCCAACGACGCCGGCCTGAAGGCCATCGCCGACGCCGTTCCGCTGTCGCTGTTCGGCACCCCCAGCGGCCCGGCTTTCGCCGACCTCGCACTGGGCCGTCCGGTGGAGACCTCCAGCGCGCAGTCGGGCTCCGGCTTCACCGGCGACAAGGCCGTCGACGGCGACCTCACCACCCGCTGGGCCGCCAACGCCGGCGACCCGCAGTCGCTGACCGTCGACCTCGGAGCGGCCAGGAACTTCAGCCGGATCCGGCTCAACTGGTACGCCCCGGTGGCCGAGTACCAGATCCAGACCTCCCCCGACAAGAACACCTGGACGACCGTCGCATCGCCCGCGGGCGTGCGTACCATCGAGGACTTCGCGGTTACCGCCACGGCCCGGTATGTGCGGGTCAACGCCACCCGCTCGGGAACCCCCTACGGCACGTCGCTGTGGGGCATCTCCGTCTATGGGACCCCCGCCCCGGCTTCCTCGCTCAGCGCGACGTTCGACAATACGGGCGTCACCTCCGACGCGGACACCGACGCGGGCAACTTCGACGGCGGCGGCGCCACCTACTCCGCCCAGGCCCTGGCTGCGGCAGGCCTGCGCGCGGGCAGGACGTTCGACGTCGGTGGCGTCTCCTTCGTGTGGCCCTCGACCGCCGGTTCGGGCAAGCCCGACAACACCGTGGCCTTCGGGCAGAGCTTCTCCGTCCAGCAGGCCGGCGGCAGCACCACCCTCGGCTTCCTCGCCTCCGGCTCGTACGGCGGCGCGAACGCGAACGGCACCATCACGTACACCGACGGAACCGTGCAGAGCTACACCCTGCTCATCCCCGACTGGTTCGGCGCCGGCGCCGAAGCGGCGGCCGTGGCCGCCTACCAGAACCGGCCGGGCGAGACGCGGTTCGACGGCCCCGCATCGGTCTACTTCGCCGGGATCGCCCTCCAGCCGGGCAAGACCATCGACCATGTCCGCCTGCCCGAGGTCAGCTCCCGGGCCGCGGCCGGGACGCCCAGTGTGCATGTCTTCGCCGTCTCGGCGGTGAAGACTGGGGCCACCGGGGGCCCGACCGGCCGCATCGTCGGCAAGAAGTGCGCCGGCGTCAACGGCGACCTGGCTGTGGACGGCGCGCGCGTCGTCCTCGACACCTGCGACACCACCGCCGCCCAGCAGTAATCCGTCCGCCCCGACGGCCAGGGCTTGATCAAGTTCCGTAGGCGTCCGGATCGTTGGTGACGCCCAGGATGGGGAGTGGGTTCGTCGCGGATCGCTCGGGTGGTCTTGGCGATGTTGTCGGCTCCGAGTGTTTTCAGCACGCCGATGGCGGCGAGGTTGCGGAGGGTCGCCATGGCCCGTGGTGCGGTTCCGGCGTGGACGGTGGAGGCGTCCTCGGCGAAGGTGACATCCCTGATGTGGTGCGAGGA
>NZ_JBYIQP010000179.1:0-2465 GCF_057707665.1 Actinacidiphila sp. bgisy167
CGCTGTGGAACTCGCCGTGCACCAGGTGCGGGCGGAGATGGCCAAGGGCGGCTACCGCCCCGCGCGCGCCAAGAGCGCGAAGGACGACCTGACCGGCACCGACCGCGGGCTGAGCGTGCTGCCCACCGGCAAGGGCGTGCTGGCCCGCCACGTCACCGTGCGCGGCACCGACCCGGCCACCGGCGCACCCGTCGACCAGGAGGTCTACCTCGACGCCGCCACCGGCGTGGCGGTCTACGAGCACGGCGGCGCGCCGACCTTCCTCCCGAGCGCTCCCTCGCGCGGCGCCGCCGCGCTCCGGGCGGGCGCCTCCCAGCGCGGTGCCTCGGCGGCAACCAAGCCCCCCACCGCTCCTGCGGGCGATTCGAAGGGCGTCAGCGGCAGCGGAACCCTGTTCGACGGCACCACCGTTACGCTGAACCTCACCAAGGACGCCGGCACCGGCGGCTACCTGCTGCGCGACACCGCGCACATGGCCGACAGCAAGGCGCACAACGTCATCCAGACCTGGGACGCCACCGGCCTCTATTACCAGGACGTCTCGCACCAGTGGCCCGACGCGATCGTGCCGTTCACCTCGCCCACCACGAAGGTTCCGCAGGACCTGACCGACAACGGAGCGGTCAACGCGCACTGGGCGGCCGGCAAGGTCTACGAGTACTACCGCGGCACCTTCCAGCGCGACAGCCTCGACGGCAAGGGCATGGCCATCAACTCCGTCATCGGAGTGACGGATCGCGGCTCCCCGTACGTCAACGCCTTCTGGGACAGCAGCAAGATGGTCTACGGCGTCGGTGACAGCGAGTACCGCCCGCTCTCCTCCGACCTGGACGTCGTCGGCCACGAGATGACCCATGGCGTCGTCGAGCACACCGCCGACCTCGTCTACGCCGGCCAGTCCGGTGCCTTGAACGAGGCCATCGCCGACTACTTCGGCAACGCCATCGACATCACCGTCAGCGGCACCCCCATGAGCGACCCGGACGCCGGCCTGATCGGCGGCGACCTCTGCCGCACCCTGACGCCGAGGGAGTGCGCCTTCCGCGACCTCAACGACGGCGCCACCACCAAGGGCTTTCTCGGGCTCCCCCTCGGGAGCGACTACGACCAGGGAGGCGTGCACTACAACTCCCCGATCTTCGGCGGCGCGCTGTGGGACATCCGCGAGGCCCTGGGCGGCGAACTCGCCGACCAGATCGTCTACAAGGCGCTCACCTCCTACCTCACCCCTCTCGACGGTTTCACCGAGGGCCGTGACGCGGTCGTCGCCGCCGCCAAGTCGCTGCACGTCAAGGGCGACCGCATGGAGCAGGTGAAGAAGGCCTTCGACAGCCACGGCATCGTCCCCGGCTGGGAGAAGAGCCTCGGCCTGGACAGCGACGTCCTGCTCGGCCGGGTCGGCACGCTGCGGTCGTTCGTCGGCACCGGTACCAGCGTCAGCGCCGGCGGCGACTGGTGGGCGGTTCCCCGCTCCAGCGCCGACGGCACCGAGCCGTACGCCGTGTGGACCGGCCGCATCGACGGCAAGGGCAAGCCGCGTCGGATCTCCCCGGTCGACGGGCGCTCGCACCTCAGTGCGGTCACCGACGGCAAGCGCGTGGTGTGGGTGGCGGTCGGCGACGTCCCCGGCGACGACCCCTGGGTGCACACGTACGACATCCTGTCCGCGCCCATGGGCGGCGGCCCGGTCAAGACCCTGTACAGCACCCGTTCGGAGATCAGCGGCCTGAGCGTGGACGGCGACACGGTCGCCTGGTCCCGCCGTGACGACGCGACCGCCTGGCAGCGGGTCCTGTATGTGCAGGGCAACGACACCACCCCGCGTGAGGTGCCGCTCGGCCAGGACTACAACCAGGCGTTGAAGCCCGCCGTCAAGGACGGGCGTATCGCCTACGTCCACGAGGACGCCAACGGGACCGGCGTGGAGGTCTTCGACACCAGGACCCGGAAGACCACGGCTCTGGGCGCACCCTCCTCGCCGGAGTGGATCAGCGCACCGGTGATGACCGGGGCCGATGTGTACTGGCTCATCGACACCGACTACACCGACGACGCCTTCACCACCCTGCGCCGGGCGTCCCTCGACGGCTCCTCGGTCACCGACATCGTCCCCGAGAAGGGCCCGCAGCCCATCCGGGCCTACGGCCTCACGGCGTCGGACACCGCGGTCACGGTGCAGGTGCTCTCCTCGTGGTCGCAGGTCTTCGACGACCCGAACGACTCCCTGGACAAGCTCTACCAGTTCACCCCGCAGGGCGCGCCGCTGGGCCGGGTCTCCTGCGACAAGGGCAGCCAGTCGGGCGCCGCCGCGGGCGCCGGCAACCGCGTGCTGTGGATCGACAGCACCACCACGGACACCGACCTGGTGACCCGGGCCCGCCCCGCGGGCACATGCCGCTGAGCGGCCGCGACACCGCACCACCCCGACGGGGGGGGGGGGGGGGGGGGGGAGGGGGGGGGGGGGA
>NZ_JBYIQP010000018.1:0-94485 GCF_057707665.1 Actinacidiphila sp. bgisy167
CCCCCCCCCCCCCCCCCCCCCCCCCCCCCCCCCCCCCCCCCCCCCCCCCCCGCCGTGTGAAGGGGCGGCACCGTCGCGGCGCGAGTGACGGGCGTCGTGAGGCGCTGCCCCGCGGGGCGGTGGGGCCGTGGGGCGGGAGTGGGGACCGTGCCGTTACGACGCCTCCTGTCGCGTGCGCAGCGCGGCGATCCCCGCCGTTCCGGCGACGAACAGCGTGCCGTCGCCGGCGAGGGCGAGCGCCGCGGCGCGGTGCGGCGGAGTGAGAACCCGGCGCGTCGCCTCGAACAGGTTCCACAGGTGCAGTTCACCGTCGGACCAGGCCGCGGCGACCACGGGTCCCGCGGGGGTGTCGCAGGCCGCGAGAGCGGTGACCACCGCCTCCCGCCGGTCGACGGGTTCGGGCATCGGGTCTGTCCCCGTCTCCCACAGGCGCAGTCTTCCGTCGGCTCCGCCGCTCAGACAGAAGCTCAGGTCGTGCGCGGGCACGTCCAGGAGAGCCAGAGCCGTGACCGGGGCGGGATGCAGTGTGCGACCCGAGGCGCCCCGGTCGGGGGCGTCCACGTCCCACAGATGGACCCGGCCCCCCGCGTCGCCCACGACGACGTGGCGGCCGCATGCGGCGAGGGCGGTGGGCGTGGCGGCGGCCGGGTTGTGGACGTGGGCGATCCGGGAGAAGGCGACTGAGAGGTCACCCGCAGGGTGCAGGAAGTCGTTGCCGTCCAGGAGGAGCATGCTCCCCTCACGCATGACCGCGGCGACCGGCCGCACGGCGGGATCGGCCGGGACGCCCCGGCGGACGCCGCCGGTCGCAGGGTCGAGGAGCCGCAGCCGGCCCACCGGGTCGGCGGTGAGCAACGCGTCGGCGCCCAGGGCCAACGCGGTGACCGGATCGGGTGATGCCCACCGCGCGGTCCAGGAGTGCTCGCGGGCCAGGGGCGCGAGGTAGGCGGCGAGCTTCGGGTCGCCGGCGAGCGCGGCCGCGTGCAGGACGGCGGCCCGTTCGGGGCCGGTGAGGCCCAGGCTGGTGAGGGCGGGAGCGGCGCGGCGCCACACGGCCCGCAGCCCCGGCGGGGCGGGGGTGCGGGGGTCCGCCAGCGCGGCCGTGATCGCGGGAGCGGAACCGTGGACGAGGAAGCCCGGGTCACTGGTGAGCCGGCCGGCGGTGCCCGTTGCCAGGGCGAGGGCGAGAGCCCGGGCACGCACCGCCTCCGGTGCCCGTTCCCAGTCGGGGCTGCCGGCGGGCGCGGCCGGTAGCGAGGCCGCCGGCCAAGCCGACCCCTCGCCGTCCCTCGCCGGTTCCGTCGCGGAGAGGGCGCCTGGGAGCGCCACCTCCCGGAACGGCGCGGGCCAGCCGACGGCGCCGGAGTCCGCCGCTTCCACGATCAACCGTACGTGGGGGAGGCCCAGCAGCGGTGCGAGGAGCCCGCTGACGATCTCCGCGGGAGCCGTCCCGGGCGCCTGGTGCAGGTCGGGGACCGCGAGCAGGACCGGCCGCGCGTCGCGGGCCAGCCTGCGCAGGATGCCCGGTGCGTCGAGCGGGCCGTACCCGAGTTGGCGGCCCATCTCCCAGGCGAAGACCTCGGCCGTGAGCCCCGCGGCGGGAACCAGTGCGTGTACGCGCACCGCGGGATGCGGACCGGAGCCGGTGACGTACCAGGCCAGGACCCTGCTCTTGCCGGTGCCGCGCCCACCGGTGACCAGACAGAGCCGGGGGGCCTCCCCGTCGGACGCCCAGTCGAGCAGCGCGCGCCCGGACGGCAGCAGCGCGTCGTCGAGCAGCGGCCGGGCCGAGTCGCCGGGCGTGGTCACGACTCCGCCTTCCCGCTCAGCCGGCGCAGGCCCTCCGCCCGGGACTCCGCGTCCTCGCCGTACGGGAAGGTGTGGGTGAGCCGCGCGTCCGGGAAGACGTCGCCGAGCCACATCGAGCAGTAGTGCCCGGGCAGGAAACACGCCTCCAGATCGGTGTGGATGGCCGTCACCTGTTCCGGCTCGACCCCGGCCGCCCGCAGGGACGCCCACAGCCGCTCCTCCGGGTGAACGCAGATGCCGCTCGCCTGGGTGAAGATCTTCTTCTCCCCGCCCGCGTCCACGACCTCCATCGCCGCGAACCACCGCACGCTCGCGGTGTCCCGGATGTCGTCGAGCACCAGCGGCCACCAGTTCTCCCGGTCGGCGAACGCCGCTTCGTCCAGCGCGTGCAGCCGCTCCTCCAGCCGGCCGAAGGCCGTCCGGGCCTCGGCGGGGTCGTCCGTCCCGGCGATCGCCCCCAGGGCCAGATCCAGTTCGAGGAGGCCCTCAGCGAAGGCGGCGGCCGAGCCGCCGACGAACCGGGTCGGTTCGTCGTAGCCGAGCAGGACCGCCCGCACGGCGCCCTGCGCGTCCACGCACAGTTCGTAGCCCCTGTCGTCGCCCAGCCGGGTCCAGGTCTCCTGACCGTCCCCCCGGACCTCCGCGCCGACGGCGCGCGCGAATTCGCCCAGCGGGACGGGATCGGCGGTACCGGTGCGGAAGTACGGCCCGACCTGCAAGGGCAGGACGAGCTCTCCCAGCCGGCGCACGCCCTCGGGCCCGAACCGCCCGGAGGCCCTTTCGCCCGTGCTCACCACATGCCTCCCGCGATGTCCTCGATCACCGTGTGCCACAGACCCTCGGAGCGGGCGAAGGGCAGCGGGTCGGCCTCGGAGACCTCCCGGCGCACCTGTGCGGCCGCGCGTCGTACGGCCTCCAGATCCTGGTTCGCGCCGCCCTTGGTGGTGAACTCCGGTCGCCGGGTGGCGAGGACCTGCATCGCGTACGCCATGCCCGCCAGGTCGGTGTGCACGGGCTCGGCCTCGCCGATCTCACCGTGCAGCGCGAGGACACGGCCGGACCCGCCGTCCAGGGCGAGGGCGCTCCAGGCGGCCTCGCCCAGGAAGAACCAGTGGCGCACGGCGTCCGGGCCGAGCCCGAACGCGGCGAGTTCCTCCTCGCCGTACTCGTCGAGCAGGGGGGTGAGCCCGCTGCCGAGGTCGTCGACGACCTCGAACAGAGCGCCTGCGACGAGCGGCAGGCCGATGTCCGCCAGGAAGGTGCGCGTGGGGGTGTGGGAGAGCTCCGGTGCCTGTGCCTGCTCCGGCAGGCGCACCACGGCGTCGGCGCCGAAGGTCCGCACGAGCGTGTCGTGGGTGACGGTGGTGATCATGTCTCCTCTGAGCGGCCGTCGCGGCGGCGGTGACGTCAGCGCCGGTGTCGGCCGAGCCGGTTGGTGTAGTCGTTGAGGGCGTCGTTCCCGCGGGCCTGAGAAGCCTCTCGCTGCTGCTTCAGAGCCTCGGGCGTCGCACCCGTCGCGTTCTCACCGTATTCGAAGCTGTGCGACACCTGGACATCCTCCGGGAGATGGCGTTGGAGCCATTCGCCGCAGTAGTACGGGTACGTCCGGCAGGGCGCGCGCTCGGTGTAGGCCTCGGTCACCCCGCCGCCTGTCCCGCCGCGTATGAGGGGGATGCCCAGCACGCGCTCCGAGTGCCGTGAGTCGGTGCTGTGGCCGACCAGGATGAACTCGTTGTCACCGTCCTTGATCCGGAACGCCGCGTAGTTGCGGTTGCCGTAGTCCCCGAGAGCGTGCCGCGCCATCTGCGTGGCACGGGACAGATCGGTGCTCCCGGCCTCCACCGGCTCGGAGCGCTTGCGGGGTCCCTCCTTGCCGGGGGGAGTGCGGCCCAGCGGGACCGACTTCTTGCGGTGCCCGGGGAGAGGGTTGCCCCCGTCGATGAGCCTGCCGACCAGCGGGTCGTTCGCCGAGTCCGCCTTGGTCCGGGAGATGCCGGTCGGATCGTGGTCGTCGAAGCCGAGCCGGTGCACGGTGCCGTGCTCGTCCACCAGGTACACGGGCGTCTTGTCACCGAGGTTCTGCAGTTGCCCGGCCGAATGGGTCTTGTGCAGGCCGATGAGGTCGGCGGCGGTGCGCTCGTCGTTGTCCTTGTGGTTGCTGTGCATCTGGCGCACGCCGCGCCGCATGTCCCCCGTGATGTGCGACGTCGCGTTGTCCAGGCCGTTGTGCACACCCGTGATGACGGTCTCGATGAACTGTTCGGCGGCCTGCGTCAGTTCCCCGCCCCTGCCCTTCGTCCTCGAGTGGTGCCCCCGGGCGCGGGCAATCTTGTCGCGGCCCCGGGACCTCATCTCCTCGCCGTGGTCGCCGACGGAGGCGTCGAAGTCGTCGTAAGCGCTCTCGTCGTGGCGGATCCGGCTGCCGCCTCCGCCGCCTCCGCCGCCTCCGCCCCCAGCGCCCCCGCCCCCGGCGCTGGCCAGCACGAAGCCGCCGTCCTTGCCGCCGGTCACCTGGTGCTCGGCGTCCTCCACGCCCTGCTGGAAGCCGTCCTTGCCCGCGTCGGCCGCACGGCCGAGGTCCACGCCGTGCTGGACGCCCAGCGCGTTGGCGCCGAGCTGGATGGCCAGGTCGCCCGCCATGTTCCCCAGCGCCGCGTACACCGGGCCCGTCGCCAGGCCGATGACCTGGTCGACCGCCTGCTGGGCGGCCTCCTTGAAGAGGCGCTTGACGATGATCCGGGTCGCCTGCGTGGCGCCCGCCGCGCCGAGTTCGGACAGGCCCAGGGTGAAGGGCGCGGCGGCCTGGGCGGCGATGAGCTCGGTCGCCAGGATGCCGAGCTGGACCACCGCCCCGATCTTGGCGCCCTCGATCACCAGGGCCACCCCGTCGAGCGCGGTCGCACCGAGCCGGCCGGCGTCGGCGAGGTTGCCCAGGTGCGAACCGACCTTGCTCCAGTGCGCGTCGAAGGCATCGATGGCCGGGCCTTCGGTCGCCCCGAGCAGGCCGGCCACGGCCTCGTGCAGACCGCCGCCGCCGTGGTCCACGTCATCGGCGAACTCCCGCAGGGCCGTCGCCATCTCGCGGTAGTCGTCCTCGTCGACGTTCGGCCACATGATGCCGATCAGGTCGAGGAACCAGGCCAGTTCGTCCGGCAGGACCACGCCCATGAGCAACCCCCGTCGACTCCGGCGCACAGAAGCTCTTCTTCCGCCTCCCTTTTATCAAACGCCTTACGGGTAGGGGTGGTTGCATCTCGAAGACGAAGGAAGCGCGAAGGCCCCGCACATGCCGTGCGGGGCCTTTCGCGTCGTATGGGAAGCGGGAACCGCTACCGCAGGCGCGCCATCAGGGCGTGTTCGACGAGCGTGATGAGCGCGCTCTTCGCCTCGGCGCGGTGCCGGGCGTCCGTGGTGAGGATGGGCGCCTCGGGACCGATCTGGAGGGCCTCGCGGACCTCGTCGGGCGTGTACGGCTGGTGGCCGTCGAAGCCGTTGAGGGCGATGACGAAGGGCAGGCCGCTGTTCTCGAAGTAGTCGACCGCGGGGAAGCAGTCGGCCAGTCGGCGGGTGTCGACGAGGACGACGGCGCCGATGGCGCCGCGGACCAGGTCGTCCCACATGAACCAGAAGCGGTCCTGACCCGGCGTACCGAACAGGTAGAGGATCAGGTCCTCGTCCAACGTGATACGGCCGAAGTCCATGGCCACGGTCGTCGTGGTCTTGTCCGGCGCGTGCGTCAGATCGTCGATCCCCGCGGACGCGGAGGTCATCACGGCTTCGGTACGCAGCGGGTTGATCTCCGATACGGCACCGACGAACGTGGTCTTGCCCACGCCGAAGCCGCCCGCCACCACGATCTTCGCCGAGGTGGTTGAGCGAGCTGGACCGCTAGAGCTTGCGAAGTCCACTGAGCACCCTTTCGAGCAGTGTCACGTCTGGCTGTCCGCCCGAGGCACTGTCGCCACCGGGCTGGTGAATGGCGACGAGCCCGGCCTCCGCCAGGTCGGCGACGAGGATTCGGGCGACGCCGAGGGGGATGGAGAGGAGCGCGGAGATCTCCGCGACCGACTTGATCTCCCGGCAGAGAATGCAGATCCGCTGGTGCTCCGGCAACTGGCCCCGCAGCTGCACCGGATCGGCTGTCGTACTGACCAGCGCCTCGATGGCGAGTTGGTAGCGCGGCCGGGTTCGGCCACCGGTCATGGCATAGGGGCGTACCAGACCGGACGGCTGCCTGGCCGGCCCGGTCTGCGCTGTCCGAGGCGGTGGCGCCTGCGGAGGTTCGTACGGCTGGATCCTCGGCTGCCGGTGCGGTGGCATGGGCCTGGGACCGTGATTCCCGCCGCCATGGGAGGCGGGCGGTTCCGGGCTCGGCGCCGAGGGGAAGTCAAACCGCTGGAAGGGCGGCTGCTGTTGGTGATTGCCGTACTGATCTCCGCCTGAGGGCGTTGCCACGGTTCCTCCTCCAGCTGGGTAACGCGTCTGAAAACCCTACGGGTCCCCAGACGCGCCCGCAGGCCTGTCGGTCAGTTGAGCAGGCTGCCCTGCAACTCCGCACGCAGATCAGGAGTCAGCACGTTGCCCGCCCGGTCGACCAACAGGGCCATCTCGTAGCCCACGAGGCCGATGTCGCACTCCGGGTGCGCCAGTACGGCCAGCGAGGAGCCGTCCGAGACGGACATGATGAAGAGGAAGCCGCGCTCCATCTCCACGACGGTCTGGTTCACGTGGCCGCCCTCGAAGATGCGCGAGGCACCCGCGGTCAGCGAGGTCAGACCGGAGGCCACCGCGGCCAGCTGGTCCGCACGGTCCCGCGGGAATCCTTCGGACATAGCCAGCAGCAGGCCGTCGGCAGAGACCACAACCGTATGGGAGACCCCTGGGGTCTGGTCCACGAAACTGGTGATCAACCAGTTCAGGTTCTGTGCCGCCTGGCTCATCGGACTCAACTAACGCTCCTGGTGCTTGGGGCCGAAGCCCTGGCCGTTCGTGTCAGTTCCCGCAGTGCGTCCCTGCTGGACGCCGCGCCGGAGATTGCTCAGCCGGCCGCGGACGTCCTCGGGTGCACGGGAGACCATCGGTCCGCCCTGCGGAGTCTGTTGTGCGGTCCCCGGGACCAGGTTGGCCTTGGGGACCCGCCGGGGCAGGCCGGAGGGGGTGACTCCGCCCGCCTTGGGCTTGCGGGCCTGTTCGGCCCGCTGCCAGTTGTCGTCGTTCGTGGAGTGCCACTCGGTTTCCCCGTCCGACGCCGGCGCGGAGGACGCCGGCTGCGCCGGGAAGCCGTCCGCCGGCTGGGGCTCCGGCTGTGCCGCCGCCCCCGGGCCGGACTGCTGCCGCCCGCGCTCCCGACGCGGCAGGCCCGCGTCGGTCATCGAGGAGTGCAGCGGGCCGGCGGCCGGACCCGGTCGGTCGAAGCCTACGCGCTCCGCGGCCTCGAAGGGGGCGGCAGTGGCGGAATCGGCCCCTCCCGGGGCGGGGAAGGTCTGCGGCCCGGGAGGCTGCGGCACGTCGTCGGCCGACGTCGTCCAGTGCTCCTGGGCATGGCCGTTCTGCTGCTGCCAGTCGCCCTGGGCGTAGCCGTTCTGCGGGGGGTACCCCAGCGCGGCGTAGGCGCCGTCACTGTGGACCTGCTCCTGGAAGCCGGGCCGGGTGCCGTAGCCCTGCTGCTCCTGGTACGGCTGGGCCTGCGGCTCCTGGTAACCCGGTCCGCCGTAGCCCTGCGCGGGGAAGCCTTCGCCCTGCGATCCGTCGCCCTGGAAGGTTCCGTCCCCCTGGAAGGATCCGTCCCCCTGGGAGGGGGTCTCCTGGAACGCCCCCTCGGCGCCCGGCTCCTGGTAGCCGTCCTGGAATCCCTGCTCGCGCGCTTCCCCCTCGAAGGCCGGGTGCTCCGCGGGGCGGTCGCCGGCCGCAGCCTCGAGTTGGGCGCGGCGCTGGTCACGACCGAGTGAGCGGCTGACGGGGTCGAGCGCGCGGGTGTCCTGCGGGGCCTGGGCCCGCTCGTAGCGCGAGTCGTCGAAACCGAGCTCCGCGGCGGTCGGCCCGTAGGCGGCCTCCTGCGGGGCCTCGAGCTCCGGCACGATACGGGAGACCGTGAAGTCGTTCTCCAGCGGCAGCTCCTCGCCGCCGCCTCCGTGGGTGATCGGTTCGGGAAGCATGACCAGCGAGGTCGTGCCGGCCTGCTCACCGGACGGGCGGAGCTGGACGCGGATGCCGTGCCGGTCGGCGAGGCGGCCGACCACGAACAGGCCCATGCGCTTGGAGACCGACGCGTCGACGATCGGCGGGTCGGCCAGCTTGTGGTTGATGTCCGCGAAGTCCTCGGCGGTGAGGCCGATGCCCTTGTCGTGGATCTCGACCATGACGCGGCCGTCGGGCAGCCGGGTGGCGGTGACCCGCACCCTGGTCTGCGGCGAGGAGAACGTGGTGGCGTTCTCCAGCAGCTCCGCCAGCAGGTGCACGAGGTCGGTCACGGCGGTGCCGTGGATCTCGCTCTCCGGGATGCCGACGAGCTCGATGCGCTCGTACGCCTCCACCTCGGAGGCGGCCGCGCGGAGCACGTCGACCAGCGGGACCGGCTGGTTCCAGCGGCGGCCGGGCTCCTCGCCCGCGAGGACGAGGAGGTTCTCGCCGTTGCGCCGCATACGGGTCGCCAGGTGGTCCAGCTGGAAGAGGTTCTGCAGCTGCTCCGGGTCCGCCTCGTTGTTCTCCAGGTCCGTGATCAGCGTCAGCTGGCGCTGGATCAGGCCCTGGTTGCGCCGGGAGAGGTTGGTGAAGATCGCGTTGACGTTGCCGCGGAGCAGGGCCTGCTCCGCCGCGAGCCGCACGGCCTCACGGTGGATCTGGTCGAAGGCGCGGGCGACCTCGCCGATCTCGTCGTTGGAGGTGATCGGGATCGCCTGCACGCGGGTGTCGACCTTGCCCGGGTCGGTGCGCGAGAGCTGGTCGACCAGGCCCGGCAGCCGCTGTTCGGCGACCTCGAAGGCCGAGGTGCGCAGGCGGCGCATGCTGTTGCTCATGGAGCGGGCGACCATCGCGGCCACGATGAAGGCGATGATCAGCGAGATCAGCACGACGGCGGAGTTGACGACGGCGTCGGTACGGGCGCCGGCGGCGATGTCGCTCGAGTCGGTGTACGCCTGGTCGGCCAGGTGCTGCCCGACGTTCTTGTACGCCTCGAAGGCGAGGGTGCTGGCGCCGAACCAGCTCTCCGGGGTCACGCCCTGGGCCTTGAGCTCCGCGGGGCTCTTGCCGGAGGCGATCTGCTTGATCATCTCCTCGAGGGCCGGCGGGGCCTTGAACGGCCGGTCGGCCCGCTTGGCCGCCTCGGCGGCCTGGGTGAGCTGCTCCTTGCCCTTCTGCTGGGCCGCCGCCAGCTCGTCCTGCAGCCGCTGGTGGTCCGCGGGGCTGCCACCGCCGCGGTACTCCTCGAGGGCGACCTGCTGGAGGTAGGCGTACGAGGTGAAGGCGGTGAGCTGGAGCTGCAGCTCACCGGGCGCCAGCTTGCTGCGGTCCTCGACCAGCAGGTGGGTGCCGATGGAGCGGGTCAGCGACTCGGCCGCCTTGGCCAGTTCCAGCGCGTAGAGCGTACGGCCGTAGGAGGCGACGCGGTTGGTGCCGAAGCCCAGCTCGTTCGTGAGCTCCATCAGCGGGTGCTGGACCTCGACGTACTTCTCCTCGGTCTGCACGCCGGGGAGCTGCCGGGTGAAGGCCGTCTCGCGCAGCTTCGACAAAATCTTCTCGCCCGCGCGGATGGTCGCCACGCGGCGCTGCAGCCGGTCGTTCACGGGCAGCTCGGCGACGGCCGCGTCGAACTTCGCGGCGGCCCGGTCGGTGGCGGCACGGGTGGCGACGACGTTCTTGTCCTCGGCGTCACCGGCCAGCAGGGGAACCACGCTGAGGTCGCGTTCATTGAGGACGGCGTTGGCGTAGTCCACGGCGGCGCGCACGGCGTCGGCGGTCCGCACCGCGTCGTCCGCCTGCTGCCATGTCTGGACGGAGCTCTGTACCCGGAAGCCGCCGAAGACCAGGGCGACCAGCACCGGTATGAGGAGGATGACGTTCAGGCGGGTGCCCACCCGCCAGTTGCGCATGGCGAAGCGGTTGCCCGTACTCGCCACCGGCGTCGGGGCGGTGGCGACCTCGGGAGCAGTGTCCTGCGTGTTGCCGTGTCGCGCGGGCGGCGTGAAATTGCCACGCGGATGGTCCGCGGGATCCGGCTCTGCTCGCCTCGTGTTCCTCACTCGACCAACAACCTCTCGGCGACGGCGCCGCGGCGGCACCGTTCCTACTCTCGGGTTTCGACAGATTCCAGCACGTCATGGGGGTGCTCCACAAACGTCCGGAGAGGACTGCGACCCCATGATCACGCGCCGCGTAAAACGGGCATAAGTGTAAAGCGATGGCAATTCACCGGTAAGTTGAGCGCGCAGTGAAGCCGAATGGGCGCGGGCGGTGTTCGGGTTGTTCTGATTCGCGGTCGAAACGTTATGAACAAAAGGACCGGCCATGTCGGAAGACACGGCCGGCCCCTACGCGAAGTGCCGAGCGGGAATGCCTACTTGAGACGAGCCAGCAGCGCGTGTTCGACGAGCGTGATGAGCGCGCTCTTCGCCTCGGCGCGGTGCCGGGCGTCCGTGGTGAGGATGGGCGCCTCGGGACCGATCTGGAGGGCCTCGCGGACCTCGTCGGGCGTGTACGGCTGGTGGCCGTCGAAGCCGTTGAGGGCGATGACGAAGGGCAGGCCGCTGTTCTCGAAGTAGTCGACCGCGGGGAAGCAGTCGGCCAGTCGGCGGGTGTCGACGAGGACGACGGCGCCGATGGCGCCGCGGACCAGGTCGTCCCACATGAACCAGAAGCGGTCCTGACCCGGCGTACCGAACAGGTAGAGGATCAGGTCGTCATCGAGCGTGATACGGCCGAAGTCCATGGCCACGGTGGTCGTGGTCTTGTCGGCCACGTGCGTCAGATCGTCCACACCCGCGGACGCCGAAGTCATCACGGCCTCCGTGCGGAGCGGGTTGATCTCCGAGACCGCTCCGACGAACGTGGTCTTGCCCACGCCGAAGCCACCCGCCACCACGATCTTCGCCGAGGTGGTGGACCGGGCCGCGGGCGGCGCACCGTACGCCGCCTGCTGCCCCGGCCTAGAGCTTGCGAAGTCCACTGAGCACCCTTTCGAGCAGTGTCACATCAGGCTGTCCGCCGGCCTCGCCGCTGCTCGGCTGGTGGATGGCGACCATACCGGCCTCGGCCAGGTCGGCCACCAGGATCCGGGCCACTCCCAGCGGGATCCCCAGCAGCGCCGAGATCTCGGCGACCGACTTGATCTCCATGCACAGGTGGCAGATGCGCTGGTGTTCGGGGAGCAGTCCCTGGAAGGCGCCCGGGTCCGCGGTGGTGCTGACCAGGGCCTCGATGGCGAGCTGGTAGCGCGGCCGGGTCCGACCACCGGTCATGGCGTACGGCCGCACCAGCGGCTGGTCGCCCTCGCTCCCGTACGGCGCGTGGTGAGACGCGCCGTACGGGCCGGGCGAGGCGGGCGGCGGGGTCATGAATCCTCCGGGTAAGAGCGGACGCGTGTCGCGAGTAGTCATGGGGCGTGCATTCGGCCGGGCTCCGCGGAGCTCAGCCCATCAGGCTGCCTTGGAGTTCTGCGCGCAGGTCGGGCGTGAGCACGGCACCCGCTCGGTCGACGAGCAGGGCCATCTCGTAGCCCACGAGGCCGATGTCGCACTCCGGGTGCGCCAGCACGGCCAGCGCGGACCCGTCGGAGATCGTCATCAGGAGGAGGAAGCCGCGCTCCATCTCCACGACGGTCTGGTTCACGTGGCCGCCCTCGAAGATGCGGGACGCGCCCGCGGTCAGCGAGGTCAGACCGGAGGCAACGGCTGCCAGCTGGTCGGCACGGTCCCGGGGGAACCCCTCGGACATGGCCAGCAGCAGGCCGTCGGCGGACACGACAACGGTGTGGGACACCCCGGGGGTGTTGTCCACGAAGTTGGTGATCAACCAGTTCAGATTCTGTGCCGCCTGGCTCATCTGACTCAACTAACGCTCCTGCTGGTGAGTGGTGCCAAAGCCGCGGCCGTCGGTCATTCCCGTACCGGCCTGACGGCCCTGCTGGATACCGCGACGGAGGTTGGTCAGGCGTCCGCGCACGTCGTCGGGGGCCCGGGAAACCTGCGGACCTCCCTGTGGGGCTTGCTGGGGAGCACCGGCTCCCGGGACGAGGTTGGCCTTGGGGACCCGCCGCGGCAGACCCGAAGGAGTGACCCCGCCGGCGGACGGCTCGCGAACCTGGCCGGCGCGCTCCCACACCTCGTCGTTCGGCGAGGACCGCCACGCCGCGGACTCGCGCCGCGGGGGCAGCGGCGGCTGCGCGGGCTGCGCCGACGGCGCGGGCTGCGCCGGCTGTGCGGGGTACTCGGCACGGGCCCGCTGCGGCTGCTGCGGGGCGGGGCGCTGCGGCGACCGGGTGGGCGCGGCGGCGCTCGGGACGTTGCCGTTGTTCTGCTGCGGGATGACCGGGGCGCCCTCGACGTGCACCTGCTGCATGCGCTCGGCACGGCCGGTACGGAACCAGTCCGACTCGAGCGAGTCGAAGATCGGGCTGGTCTCGTCGTTGCGCATCGGGGCCGGAGGCAGCGCCATCGGCTCGCTGGCGGCCGGCAGCGGCTGCCGCTCGCCCTGCGGGGCTGTGGGCCGCTGCCGCGGCGCGGCATCGGGTCCCTGGGCGTACGACCCGGAGTGCCGCGGGCCGGTCGGGGCCGCCGGAGCGGGCTGCCTCGGCTCCGGAGCCCGCGGGGCCTCCGCCGGCTGGGAGTACTGCGGGTACTGCGGGGCCTCCGCGGGCTGCGCGTACTGCGGTGCCTGCGGGTACTGCTGGGCCTGGGGGACATCCGCCGCCTGCGGGTACTGCTGCGCCGCGGGGCGCTGGAAGACGTCGCTGCGGGTGAACTGCTGCTGCGGCGCCTGGCCGCCGTGCTGCGGCATCTGCGGCGCGCCGTACGCCAGCGGGGTGGGCGGCATGGCGCCGAAGTCCGGGCGCTCGAACTGCGCCGTGGTCTCCAGCTCCTCGTGACCGCGCGGCATGTCGGCCTCGGGGCCGTGGGCGGCGCCCATCGGCTGCGGGGCCGCCGGGCGCTGCGGGGGAGCAGCCTGAGGCTGCTGCTGCTGCTGCGGCGGCTGCTGCGGGCGACCCTGGCCGCCGGAAGCCTGCTCGTTGGCCCAGCTCGGGCCCGAGTGCTGCGGGCCGGGGCCCGCGGGTGCGCCGGGGCCTGCCTGACGGCCGCCCTGCCGGCCCCCGCCGGGACCGGAGTTGAGCGCCGGACGCGCCGCGGCGCCGGGCACCTGGTTGCGCGGGCCGCCGCGGTGCATGCCGGCCAGGCCGGTACCGGCCCCGCCGCCCATGCCCGGTGCGGAACTGCCCGGAGCCGCGGCGGGGGCCCCGCCGGGCTGCTGGCCGCGGTTGCCCGCGCCGGGCTGCGGCTTGGCGCCGCCCTGGGTGACGTCCACCGGCAGCATGACCAGCGCGGTGGTGCCGCCCGAGTCGGACGGACGGAGCTGGATCCGGATGCCGTGGCGCAGGGACAGGCGGCCGACCACGAACAGACCCATGCGGCGGGAGACGGAGACGTCCACCGTCGGCGGGTTCGCGAGCCGCTCGTTGATGTCGGCGAGGTCCTCCGGGGAGAGGCCGATGCCGGTGTCGTGGATCTCGATCAGCACGCGGCCGTCGGGCAGCGCGTGGCCGGTGACCCGGACCTTGGTCTGCGGGGAGGAGAACGAGGTCGCGTTCTCCAGCAGCTCTGCGAGCAGGTGGACGAGGTCGTTGACGACGCGGCCGGTGACTTCGACCGCCGGTACCGATGTGAGCTCGATGCGCTCGTACTGCTCCACCTCGGATGCGGCGGCGCGCAGGACGTCGACCAGCGGAACCGGGCGGGTCCAGCGGCGGCCGGGCTCCTCGCCCGCGAGGACGAGGAGGTTTTCGCCGTTCCGGCGCATACGGGTCGCGAGGTGGTCGAGCTTGAAGAGGCTGGACAGCTGGTCCGGGTCGGCCTCGCGGGACTCCAGTTCGGAGATCAGGCTCAGCTGGCGCTGGATCAGGCCCTGGCTGCGGCGCGAGAGGTTGGTGAACATCGCGTTGACGTTCCCTCGCAGCAGCGCCTGCTCGGCGGCGAGACGGACGGCCTCGCTGTGGACCTCGTCGAACGCGCGGGCCACCTGCCCGATCTCGTCGCGGGTGTTGATACCGATCGACTCGACCGAGGTGTCGACGTCCTGCGGGTCGGACTCCGAGAGCTGCTTGACCAGTTCCGGCAGCCGCTTCTGGGCGACTTCCTGGGCGGTGTCCTGCAGCCGGCGCAGCGAGCGGACCATGGACCGGGCGACGACGAAGGCGCCGACGACCGAGATGCCGAGCACGAGGAGGATCAGCGCACCGCTGAGGATCGCTTCCTGCTGGGCCTCGTCACGCAGCGTCAGGGCCTTCTGCTGCATCTGCTGCAGCAGGGTCTGCTCGATCTGCCCCATGACCTGCAGCTTGGTCTTGGCGTCGTCATCCCAGTCCAGATAGGTGCCCTGGAAGTTCTGGATGCTCGACTCGGAGCCGATGATGCGGTCGGCCTGGTCGTCGAACTTGGTGACGATGTCGTTGCCGCCGGTGAGGCCCTTGAGGAGGTCCTTGGCGTTCGACCGGCCGTAGATCTGGGTGAACTGCTTGAGCTCCGTGCCCTCGGCGCGGTTGGCGCCCTGGAGGTAGCGGAAGTCGTTGGGGCTGAGGGTGCGGTCGTTGGCCAGGGCGGCGCTGACGACGGCGCGCTGGATGGAGTCGTACTCCTTGGCGGCCGAGAACGCCGCCAGCGCGCGGGTACTGGTGATCATCTCCGAGTTGCCGGTCGCCTCGGCCAGTTCCTGGGAGAGGTCGATCAGCGACTGGATGAGGTTGTTGTACTCGCTGACGGTCTGTGAGATGTAGCCGTCCTGGTCGTACGCGCGCTCCTGGATGCCGCTCAGGGTGCTGAGCTGCTGGTTGATCGTGCCGATCGAGGCGGCGACGCCCGTGAGGTCCGGCGAGACCTGGTTGGCGGCGTTGACAAAGGCCGTACGCGCCAGCTTGGTCTTCTGCTTGGCGTCGACGATGCCGTCGTCGCCCTCGTTACGGGACTTGCTGGACAGCGGGCCGGCCGAGACGTCCCGCTCCTCCTGGAGTGCGGCGGCCAGCTTGGTCGCCTGCTCCGTGAGGTCGGTCAGCGAGGTCATGGCGTCGAGCTGCTGCACGTTCTCCAGCGAGCTCTGGATGCGGAGCGCACCCAGTGTGGTCGCGGCGACCACCGGCAGCGCGAGCAGCGACACCAGACGGGTGCTGATGCGCCAGTTGCGCATGGCTATTCGGGAGCCGTGCTTCGGGCCGGTGCGCACACCGCTTCCCGGCGTGGTGTCGCTCTGCGCACCCGCGGTTCCGGCGTCTGCGGCTTCCTCCCGGCGGGCGGGTCCGGTATCGGCCCCACCGTGCTGCTCCGGGTCGCCCGCAGCGCCGCCATCCCTCTTGAAACGTCCCTGCACTAGCGTCGCAACCTCTGGACCAGGCGTCCCCCGCACGGGCGGCAGGACGGTGTCGAGTCTTCGGAGTCCCGCCTTCCCGGCGGATACCCATTGGCCGCCGCTCGGCGATCGCACGCTCCCCCCGCGCGCCGGTTTCTGTTGATACGGCGGTCCGGGGAATTTCAGCACAGTGCCGCACGTCCAACAAGGGCGGACAGGTTTTGAGGGGAACCCGTGACTCAACGCGTCCAGTGGATCACACGGCGTTCGCGCGCTTTTGTGAATCTTCGGGCAATCCGGGCTTTCCGGGGGCGAGTTCAAGCCTCGCGCTCGACGCCCGGCTGCTGCCGACCAAGGGTGAAGAGTCCGGATGAGCCGTGATGTCGGATTCCCCGTCATCGGCCAGCCGACCGATTCGCCCTGCTTGTCCCGTCGTTCGTGAGGAAAATCACAGGCCGTCAGTTGTATCGAGCATCCGGATCGGGGAATGGCCGCCGATAGATTGACGTTTGACACAAGCGTGCACTACGTCAACCGCGCCCGCCGGCGCCCGGGACACCACGAGGTTCTGACCGCCCCATGAAGACGACCATGATCATGCGACCCATAGCCAACCCGCGCCGCACCACCCTCGCGCACCTCACGGACGCCGAGGACACGCGGACCGCAGAGGTCGCCCCGGACGTCGAGGAAGCGGAAGCCGTCGTGCTGCCCCGGCAGACCGCCAACCCGCGCCGCACCATCCTGAAGGAACTGCCGACCGCCTGAGAGGCAGCGCGGCCTCCGAGGCGCGGCTCGGCGGCGGGTCCCGCTGGCCACCCCCGGGATAACCTGGAGCGTCAGTCTCCGGCCAGTGAGGTGAGCTGCTTCCCGTGCGCATCGCCAGGTTCTCCATCGACGGCAATGTCGCCTTCGGCGTCGTCGAGGGCGACGAGTCCGTCCCGGACGGACTCGTCCTCGACATCATCAAGGGCATCCCGTTCGCCGAGTACGAGCGCTCCGGCACGAAGGTGCCGCTGAGCAAGGTCCGGCTGCTGCCGCCCGTGCTCCCCAGCAAGGTCGTCGCGATCGGCCGGAACTACGCCGAGCACGCGGCCGAGCTGGGCAACGAGGTGCCGGAGGTCCCGGTCGCCTTCTTCAAGCCCTCCACGTCGGTGATCGGCCCCGGTGACCCGATCGTGTACCCCTCCTTCTCACAGGAGGTGCACTACGAGGCCGAGCTCGCCGTCGTCATCGGCCGGATGTGCCGCGAGGTCCCCCGCGACCGTGTGGCCGAGGTCATCCTCGGCTACACCTGCGCCAACGACGTCACCGCTCGGGACGCCCAGAAGGCGGAGAAGCAGTGGGCGCGCGCCAAGGGCTTCGACTCCTCGTGCCCCATCGGCCCCTGGATCGAGACGGACCTCGACCTCGCCACCGCCAACGACCTCGCCGTCACCGCGACGGTGGGCGGCGAACTGCGCCAGGCCGGCCGCACGAGCCAGATGATCCGCTCCATCGAGGACCTGATCGTCCACATCACCGAGGCCATGACGCTGCTCCCCGGCGACGTCGTCCTCACCGGCACCCCGGCGGGCGTCGGCCCGCTCCACGTCGGCGACGAGGTCGCCGTCACCATCGAAGGCATCGGCACTCTCACCAACAAGGTGATCAAGCGTGACTAGCGCAGCTCCCGTACGCGTACGTTTCTGCCCCTCGCCGACCGGCAACCCCCACGTGGGCCTGGTCCGAACCGCCCTGTTCAACTGGGCCTTCGCCCGCCACCACCAGGGCGCCCTGGTCTTCCGCATCGAGGACACCGACGCCGCGCGCGACTCGGAGGAGTCGTACGAGCAGCTGCTGGAGGCCATGCGCTGGCTCGGCATCGACTGGGACGAGGGTCCCGAGGTCGGCGGCCCGCACGCCCCGTACCGGCAGTCGCAGCGGATGGACGTCTACAAGGACGTCGCCGCGAAGCTGCTGGAGTCCGGCCACGCGTACCAGTGCTACTGCACCACCGAGGAGCTCGACGCGCGACGCGAGGCCGCCCGCGCCGCCGGCCGCCCCTCCGGCTACGACGGCCACTGCCGCGAACTGTCCGCCGAGCAGGTCGACGCCTACGAGCGCGAGGGCCGTGAGCCCATCGTCCGCTTCCGCATGCCCGACGAGACGATCACCTTCACCGACCTAATCCGCGGCGAGCTGACCTTCACCCCGGACAACGTGCCCGACTACGGCATCGTCCGGGCCAACGGCGCCCCGCTGTACACGCTGGTCAACCCGGTCGACGACGCGCTGATGGGCATCACGCACGTGCTGCGCGGCGAGGACCTGCTGTCCTCCACCCCGCGCCAGATCGCGCTCTACCGCGCGCTCGCCGAGATCGGCGTCGGCGGCGGCGCCACCCCCCTCTTCGGCCACCTGCCGTACGTCATGGGCGAGGGCAACAAGAAGCTCTCCAAGCGCGACCCGCAGTCCTCCCTCAACCTCTACCGGGAGCGCGGCTTCCTCCCCGAGGGCCTGCTGAACTACCTGTCGCTGCTCGGCTGGTCGCTCTCCGCCGACCGTGACGTCTTCACCATCGAGGAGATGGTGGCCGCTTTCGACATCGGCGCGGTCAACGCCAACCCGGCGCGCTTCGACCTCAAGAAGGCCGAGGCGATCAACGCCGACCACATCCGCATGCTCGACGTCAAGACGTTCGTGGAGGCCTGCGGCCCGTGGCTGAAGGCCCCGTACGCCCCCTGGGCGCCCGAGGCGTTCGACCAGGCCGCGTTCGAGGCGATCGCGCCGCACGCGCAGACCCGCCTGACCGTGCTCTCGGACATCACCGCCAACGTCGACTTCCTCTTCCTGGAGGAGCCGGTGGAGGACGAGGCGTCGTGGCAGAAGGCCATGAAGGACCCGGCCGCCGCCTCGGCACTGCTCACCACCGCCCGCGAGAACCTGGCGGCCGCCGACTGGAACGCCGAGGCGCTGAAGAACGCCGTCCTCGCCGCCGGGGAGACGCACGGCCTCAAGCTCGGCAAGGCCCAGGCGCCTCTCCGGGTCGCCGTCACCGGCCGCACCGTCGGGCTGCCGCTGTTCGAGTCCCTCGAAGTGCTCGGCCGCGAGCGCACCCTGGCCCGCGTCGACGCCGCCCTGGCGAAGCTGGCCGGCTGACCGCGGCGCCGATCCGCCCCGGACCCCGCCAGGAGCCCGGGGCGGCACGCTTCCCGCGCCACGTCATGCGCCGCCGGACCAGACCACCGAACCCCCCGCTGCCCCAGCGCCGCGGGGTCGACCCTGTGCGTGTGCGCCTGCCCGGCACCGGGAACTGGGCGACGGTCCGCGACCACCTGGTGGAGCGCCTCGGCGCGGCGGTGCCCGCGACGCACGTGGACGCCATGTTCGCGGCGGGGGAGGTGCACGGCGTCGACGGCCCGCTCGCACCCGACGCCGCCTACCGCCCGGGCGGCCACGTCTGGTTCCACCGGGAGCTGCCGGACGAGGTCCCGGTGCCCTTCGCCATCGAGGTGCTCCACCGGGACGACCGGTTGCTCGTCGTCGACAAGCCGCACTTCCTCGCCACCATGCCGCGCGGCGGGCACGTCGTGCAGACGGCGCTGAGCCGGCTGCGCCACGACCTGTCCCTGCCCGAGCTCAGCCCGGCCCACCGGCTCGACCGGCTGACGGCGGGTGTGGTGATGTTCGTGATCCGCCCCGAGCTGCGCGGCGCCTACCAGACGATCTTCCGCGACCGGCTGGTGGGCAAGGAGTACGAGGCCGTGGCCCGGTACGACCCCGACCTGGTGCTTCCCCGCACGGTGGAGAGCCGGATCGTGAAGGAACGCGGCGAGACGGCGGCCCGCGAGGTCCCCGGCGAGCCCAACGCCCGCAGTCATGTGGAGCTGCTCGAGCACCGTGACGGACTGGCCCGTTACCGCCTGCGCCCCGAGACGGGCCGCACCCACCAGCTGCGGGTGCACATGAACGCCCTGGGGGTCCCGATCCTCGGCGATCCCGTCTATCCGTACGTCCTCCCGCCTGCCGCGCCGGGCGACTTCTCCCGCCCGCTGCGGCTGCTCGCCCGGGTGCTGGAGTTCGACGACCCGGTGACGGGCGAACGGCGCCGTTTCGTCAGCCGCCGGACGCTGTTCACCGGCCCGCCGCCGGGACCCGGGCGCCCGCACGGAGCGCCGGGGTAGCGTCGGTGCATGCCGATCCGCGCCGTGCTCTGGGACATCGACGACACGCTCTTCGACTACTCGGGTGCCGAGCGGGCCGGAGCGCTGCGCCATCTCGAGGCCGAGGGACTGCTCGGTGCGTTCGGTGGGGAGGAGCGGGCGCTGCGGACGTGGCGCGAGGCGATGGAGACGCACTACGAACGCTTCGTCCGCGGGGAGCTGACCTTCACCGAGCAGCGCAGGGCGCGGGCCCGGGTCTTCCTGGGGCCGGACGCGCCCGGCGCCGTGGCCGACGCGTGGTTCGCGGCCTACTACGTGCGCTTCGAGGCCGCCTGGGCGGTCTTCCCCGACGTGGTGCCGGCGCTGAACGCCCTCACCCCCGGCTTCCGGCACGGCCTGCTGTCCAACTCCAGCGCCGCCCACCAGGAGCGCAAGCTCACCCGGCTGGGTCTGCGGGACCGCTTCGAATGCCTGGTGTGCTCCCGGGAACTGGGACACGCCAAGCCCGCCCCCCAGGCCTTCCTGGCAGCGTGCGAGGTGCTGGGGCTGCCCCCGCGGGAGGTGGCCTACGTGGGCGACAAGGCCGACACCGACGCGCGCGGAGCGGACGCGGCGGGGCTGTACGGAGTGTGGCTGGACCGTACGGGGTCGGTCCCCGCGCCGGACCTGCGGCGGATCACCGGTCTCGCGCAGCTGCCCGCGCTTCTGGCGGCGGATACTCGTTTTGGAGCCCCGTCACCGATCGGGTAATGTTCTTCCTGCGCCGCTCGGGCGGGCCGAAAGGCCGGCACGGGGCGCGAACCAAACGAAACCCCCCAGCCGGGGGTTGAGTTTTGGTGGGGTATGGTGTAATTGGCAGCACGACTGATTCTGGTTCAGTTAGTCTAGGTTCGAGTCCTGGTACCCCAGCGCAGATCTTCTGCAAAGCCCCCGTTGTGTAGCGGCCTAGCACGCTGCCCTCTCAAGGCAGTAGCGCCGGTTCGAATCCGGTCGGGGGTACTGGTCCCTTCCAGGGATCGCTAGGGCCCCCGTTGTGTAGCGGCCTAGCACGCCGCCCTCTCAAGGCGGTAGCGCCGGTTCGAATCCGGTCGGGGGTACTTGACACACCATGGGGTATGGTGTAATTGGCAGCACGAGTGATTCTGGTTCATTTAGTCTAGGTTCGAGTCCTGGTACCCCAGCGTATTTCCACGAGACTTGCCCCCGTTGTGTAGCGGCCTAGCACGCCGCCCTCTCAAGGCGGTAGCGCCGGTTCGAATCCGGTCGGGGGTACATCGGGGAGAGGCCCTCCGCTTCGGCGGGGGGCCTCTTCTTTTCTCCGACCTCTCCTGGTTCCCCCCGTCTCCGACCGCCGTTCCCCGGCTTCCCCTTCCGCCCGGCGCGCCCCCTACCCGTCACCGAACCGGCGCCGGGACTCCCCGGCCTCGGCGAGGCGGCGCAGGCTCAGCAGCACGGGCTTGCAGAGCACCGTGAGCGTCACGGCATGTCCGCTCCCGTGATTCGGGGCCGCAACACCGCCGCCGCCGAGGGCGTCGTCGTCTTCCTCACCGGTATGCGGATCAACCGCTTCCGGTCCGTGGGCGGCTGGTTCCCGGTGTTCCGGGCCATGCCGCGGATGCTGCGGGAGCTCTCGCGGGACGAGGGGAGCGGCTTTCTGGGGTACCGGCTGCTGTTCGGCGGGCCCCGGGTGATCTATGTCGTCCAGTACTGGAGGTCCACGGAGCAGCTCTTCGCCTACGCCTCCCGCGAGGACGGGCAGCACCGGCCCGCGTGGGCGGCGTTCAACCGCCGTGCGCGGACCGGCAAGGCAGGGGTCGGGCTCTGGCACGAGACGTACGCCGCGCCGGCGGGCGCCCATGAGTCCGTCTCCGTCGACATGCCCGCCTTCGGCCTGGGCGCCGCGACGGGGGTCGTCCCGGTGGGCCGCCGCGGCGAGACGGCGGCCCAGCGGCTCGCAGCCGGAGGGGAGTCGTCCGAGCCGTCCGCCTGACGGCGGTGGTGCGGGCTCAGCCGCTGCGGCGCAGCGCCTCGGACAGCCGGTTGGCGGCGTCCACGACGGCCTGTGCGTGCATGCGCCCGGGGTGGCGGGTCAGCCGCTCGATCGGGCCGGAGACGGACACCGCGGCCACCACTCGGTTGGACGGGCCGCGGACGGGGGCCGAGACGGAGGCGACGCCGGGTTCGCGCTCGCCGATCGACTGCGCCCAGCCGCGGCGCCGTACACCGGAGAGCGCGGTGGCGGTGAAGCGGGCCCCCTGCAGCCCGCGGTGGAGCCGCTCCGGTTCCTCCCAGGCGAGCAGCACCTGGGCGGCGGAGCCGGCCTTCATCGGCAGCGTGGAGCCGACCGGGACGGTGTCCCGCAGCCCGGACAGCCGCTCGGCGGCGGCCACGCAGATGCGCATGTCGCCCTGGCGGCGGTAGAGCTGGGCGCTCTCTCCGGTCATGTCGCGCAGATGTGTGAGCACCGGGCCGGCCGTGGCGAGCAGGCGGTCCTCGCCCGCCGCGGCGGCGAGTTCAGACAGCCGCGGACCGAGGATGAAGCGTCCCTGCATGTCGCGGGCCACCATCCGGTGGTGCTCGAGAGCGACGGCGAGACGGTGTGCGGTCGGGCGCGCGAGACCCGTGGCGCCCACGAGCCCGGCCAGGGTGGCCGGGCCGGACTCCAGTGCGCTGAGCACCAGAGCTGCCTTGTCGAGAACGCCGACGCCACTACTGTTGTCCATGCAACGATACTCGCGTCTCACTCTGTGAAACGCAAGTTCAATTTTCCGGTGGACGCGGCACGCTGGAACGCACAGGCCGCTGCGGCCACTCCCCACAAGGGCGCGGACACGCAGGGCAACGACGAACAGGCCGGCAGAGCGGCCGGTCGGAGGGAATGCGATGGCAAGGACACTCGCGGAAAAGGTCTGGGAGGATCACGTCGTACGGCGCGCCGAGGGCGAGCCCGACCTCCTCTTCATCGACCTGCACCTGCTCCACGAGGTCACCAGCCCGCAGGCCTTCGACGGCCTGCGGATGAACGGCCGACGGGTCCGCAGGCTGGACCTCACCATCGCGACCGAGGACCACAACACCCCCACCCTCGACATCGACAAGCCGATCGCCGACCCGGTCTCGCGCACACAGCTGGAGACGCTGCGCAAGAACTGCGCCGAGTTCGGGGTGCGGCTGCATCCGCTGGGCGACGTCGAGCAGGGTGTGGTGCACGTCGTGGGTCCGCAGCTGGGCCTGACCCAGCCGGGCATGACGGTCGTCTGCGGCGACAGCCACACCTCCACCCACGGCGCCTTCGGCGCGCTGGCGTTCGGCATCGGCACCAGCCAGGTCGAGCACGTGCTGGCCACCCAGACCCTGCCGCTGGCCCCGTTCAAGACCATGGCGATCACCGTCGACGGCGAACTGCCCGAAGGCGTCACCGCCAAGGACCTGATCCTGGCGATCATCGCCAGGATCGGCACCGGCGGCGGTCAGGGCTATGTCATCGAGTACCGCGGCTCGGCCATCGAGAAGCTGTCGATGGAGGCCCGGATGACCATCTGCAACATGTCGATCGAGGCGGGTGCCCGGGCCGGGATGATCGCCCCCGACCGCACCACCTTCGAGTACCTGCGGGGCCGTCCGCACGCCCCGCAGGGTGAGGACTGGGACGCCGCGGTCGCGTACTGGGAGACGCTGAGGACCGACGAGGACGCCGTCTTCGACCACGAGGTCGTCATCGACGCCGCCTCCCTGTCCCCGTTCGTCACCTGGGGCACCAACCCCGGCCAGGGAGCCCCGTTGAGCGCCTCCGTGCCGGACCCGGCCGAATTCGAGGACCCCAGCGACCGCCTGGCCGCCGAGAAGGCCCTGGAGTACATGGCCCTGGAGCCCGGCACACCGCTGCGCCAGGTGAAGGTCGACACCGTCTTCGTCGGCTCCTGCACCAACGGCCGCATCGAGGACCTGCGCTCCGCCGCCTCCGTCGTCAAGGGCCGCAAGGTCGCCGACGGCGTGCGGATGCTGGTCGTGCCCGGCTCGGTCCGGGTCGCGCTGCAGGCCGTGGAGGAGGGTCTGGACACGGTCTTCAAGGAGGCCGGTGCCGAGTGGCGCCACGCGGGCTGCTCGATGTGCCTGGGCATGAACCCCGACCAACTGGCCCCCGGTGAGCGCTCCGCGTCCACCTCCAACCGCAACTTCGAGGGACGGCAGGGCAAGGGCGGCCGTACCCACCTGGTGTCGCCGCAGGTCGCGGCCGCGACCGCGGTCACCGGCCACCTCTCGTCCCCCGCCGATCTGCCCGGCGCCGCCGCCCTGGAGGCCTGAGAACGATGGAAGCTTTCACCACGCACACCGGTCGCGCCGTGCCGCTGCGCCGCAGCAACGCCGACACGGACCAGATCATCCCGGCGCACTGGCTGAAGAAGGTCACCCGCAACGGCTTCGAGGACGGTCTGTTCGAGGCCTGGCGCAAGGACCCCGAGTTCGTCCTCAACCGGCCCGAGCGCCAGGGTGCGACCGTCCTGGTCGCCGGCCCCGACTTCGGCACCGGCTCCTCGCGCGAGCACGCGGTGTGGGCGCTGCAGAACTACGGTTTCAAGGCCGTCATCTCCTCCCGTTTCGCGGACATCTTCCGCGGCAACTCGTTGAAGAACGGCCTGCTCACCGTGATCCTGCCGCAGGAGACGGTCGAGAGGCTCTGGCAACTGACCGAGGCCGACCCGACGGCCGAGATCACCGTGGACCTCCAGACCCGCGAGGTCCGCGCCGAGGGGATCACCGCCCCCTTCGAGCTGGACGACAACGCCCGCTGGCGGCTGCTCAACGGCCTCGACGACATCAGCCTCACCCTGCAGTACGAGGCCGAGATCGCCGCCTACGAGGCCGAACGCCCCTCCTACAAGCCGCGCACCCTGGTCTGAGCGGTTCGGCCGCCCTCGCTGCCACCCGCCGCCCACCCCCGCAGCGCCCCCCGCCCCCACCCGGGCGGGGGGCGCTGCGGCGTGTTCGGGCCCACACCTCGTGACAACTCACCGCAGATGACACAATCGGCACATGGAACACGATGGCCAACTCGAGCTGTACGGGTTCCTCGCTGCCAGGTTGAAGCAGGCCCACACCCGGGTGGCGGGTCTGCAAGTGCCGGAGGACGTCAGGATGCAGTTGACCCGGCGGCTGCTCGTCATCACCGCGGCCGCGAAGCATGATCTCGCTGGTGCGGCAAGGCGTCTGGAGGAACTCATGAGGGACCTCGACGAAGGCCGATTCCCCGATCAAAGGCCTTCCTGAGCCCCGAGTTCGTTGCGGCACAAGGGTGATTCGCCCGTTTCGTATTTGATTTGCGGTATATATCCGCCTAGCGTGCGAAAAAGCCCGAACTTCATCGCCGGGCAAGTTTCCGAAGGGGAAGACGTGAACAAGGCGCAGCTCGTTGAAGCGATTGCCGACAAGCTCGGCGGCCGTCAGCAGGCCGCGGACGCGGTCGACGCCGTCCTGGACGCGATCGTCCGCGCGACGGTGAGCGGGGACCGTGTCTCGGTCACCGGCTTCGGCTCGTTCGAGAAGGTGGAGCGTCCCGCCCGCTACGCCCGCAACCCCCAGACCGGGGAGCGGGTCCGGGTCAAGAAGACCTCCGTTCCGCGCTTCCGCGCCGGTCAGGGCTTCAAGGACCTGGTCAGCGGGTCGAAGAAGCTCCCGAAGGCCGGAGAGGTCTCCGTCAAGAAGGCGCCGAAGGGCAGCCTGAGCGGAGGCGTCACCGCCAAGGCCACCACCAAGAAGGCCGCCGCCAAGAAGACGACGGCGAAGAAGGCCACCGCCGGCAAGGCGGCGGCGAAGAAGACCACCGCGGCCAAGACCACGGCGAAGAAGGCCACCGCGGCCAAGACCACGGCGAAGAAGGCGACCGCCAAGAAGACCACCGCGAAGACCGCCCCCGCCAAGAAGGCGCCGGCCAAGTCGGCGGCCCGCAAGACCGCCACCAAGCGGACCGCGAACCGGTGAGGACGGCGCGGACCCGCACACGCTGACGGGCCGGGTACCCCTGACGCAGGGGCACCCGGCCCGCGGTCATGCGCCCGGGGCCCCCGGATCGGCAAAGGTCTGCAGCGTCACGAACACCACCCGGCGCTCTTCGCCGCTGCCATGGGTGCGGATCCGCACCCGCTGACCGGGCCGCAGCAGTCGCAGCCCACCGGCGTCGAACGCCGCCGCGTCGAACGGCAGCGGGGTCCCGTCGTCCAGCAGCACGCTGCCGGCGCGGGTCTCGGGGTCGTAGGTGTACGCGGTGGCCTGCATGAGCCTCAGCCTATCGGCCGCCGCAGCCCCGGGCGGGTGAGCCCGCGGCCGGGCGCCCGGTGGGCCCGGTGCCGGTGTCCCCGTCCCGCGGGACGGTCCGAAGCCCGGACCGCAGCAGTGCCCGCGTGTGCGGCCCGGCCCCCAGCAGCAGGGCGGCGGCCAGGTCCTCGCCCGTATCCACGTCCCGGCGCACGGAGTCGACATCCGCCAGGACGATCTCGTGGGCGCCGGAGGCCCGGTGGCGGGCCCGCGACCGCCCCCCGAAGGCCGGTGCGAGATCGGCGCCGCCGGTGGCCGCCAGCAGCGTGGTGCCGATCCCGGCCGCGTCGGCCAGGAACGACCGTCCCGGGTGCCGCGCCGCCGCGCTGAGCACAGCCGCCAGTTCGGCGGGCCGCAGGGCCGGGAGATCGGCGTTGAGGGCCGCCACGGCCGCCGCGGGGTCCTGCCGTCGGACCGCTTCGGCGCCGTGGCGCAGCGCGGCGTTGAGACCGGCCGCCGGGGAGTCCGCCAGAACACGCGCCCCGAGGGCCGTCAGCGAGGCCCCGGCGAGCGGATCGTCGGTGACGACCGTCACGTGCCGTACGACCGGGCAGGCCAGAGCGGCGGCCACGGTGTCCTGGGCGAAGGCCAGGGCCAGCCCGCGCCGGCCGGGGCCGACGGCCTCGGCGAGGCGGCTCTTGGCGGTGGCCAGGGGCTTGAGCGGGACGACGAGCGACCATTCCACGGGTGGTGACACCGAACTATTGTGCTCGGGTCCGCCGGTCCCACCGCCACCCGGCGCGGGCCCTGCTTCCCGGCGGGCCGCCCACGGGTGCGCGATCCGGCGGGCGCCCGCCGGGGCCTTCAGGCCGGGCGATGCCGCCGGGCCCCACCCCGAGGGTCTTTCACCCTGGCGTTACGGTGGCCTACCGGCGAGACTTGTGCGGCCGCACCGGGCGCACGGTGCCGCCGACCACAGCAGGCCGCGGTCCGGTCATCCCGGGCCGGCGGCGGAACGAGGAGGAGTTCTGGTGTCCCGCCGCAGAATCGGCTTCTGGTACCGGCTCGCAGCCGCCATCGCCAAACCGCCGCTCGTCCTCCTCTTCAAGCGGGACTGGCGAGGAATGGAGCACATTCCGGCCCAGGGCGGATTCATCACGGCGGTCAACCACAACTCGTACCTCGACCCGTTGTCGTACGCGCATTTCCAGTACAACACCGGCCGGGTCCCCCGCTTCCTGGCGAAGGCGCCGCTGTTCAAGCCCGCCTTCGTCGGCGCGGTCCTGCGCGGCACCGGCCAGATCCCCGTCTACCGGGAGAGCACCGACGCCGCCAACGCCTTCCGCGCCGCGGTCGACGCCATCAACTCCGGAGAGTGCGTCGCCTTCTACCCCGAGGGCACACTGACCCGCGACCCCGACCTGTGGCCGATGGTCGGCAAGACCGGCGTCGCCCGCGTCGCGCTGATGACCAAGGCGCCCGTGATCCCGGTCGCCCAGTGGGGCGCCAACGAGGTCATGCCGCCGTACGCCAAGGAGAAGAAGGTGCGCCTCTTCCCGCGCCGGACCCTGCGGGTCGTCGCCGGGCCGCCGGTGGACCTGTCGGCCTTCTACGGCCAAGAGGCCAGCGCCGAGGTGCTCAGGGACGCCACCGACACCATCATGGCCGCGGTCAGCGAACTGCTCGGTGAACTGCGCGGCCAGAACCCGCCCGCCGAGCGCTTCGACCCCCGCAAGCAGAAGGGAACCGCCAAGTGACGACGCGCTGTGCGGTCTACGGCCCGGGCTCCTGGGGCACCGCCTTCGCGATGGTGCTCGCGGACGCGGGCGCCGAGGTGACCATGTGGGGGCGCAGCCCGGAGGTGGTCGAGGCCGTCAACACCACCCGCAGCAACCCGTACTACCTGCCCGGTGTCGAGCTGCCCGCGACGATCACCGCCACCACCGACCCCGCCGAGGCCGCCCGGGGCGCGGAGTTCGTGATCCTCTCCGTGCCGGCGCAGACGCTGCGCGGCAACCTGGCCGCGTGGCAGTCGCTGCTGCCTCGCGACGCCGTGCTGGTCAGCCTGATGAAGGGCGTCGAGCTCGGCACGGCCAAGCGGATGAGCGAGGTCATCGAGGAGGTGGCCAAGGCGGGCCCGGAGCGCGTCGCCGTGCTGTCCGGCCCCAACCTGGCCAAGGAGATCGCCGCTCGGCAGCCCGCCGCCTCCGTGGTCGCCTGCCGCGACGAGGCTGTCGCCAAGCGGCTGCAGGCCGCCAGCCACACCGCGTACTTCCGGCCGTACACCAACACCGACGTGGTGGGCTGCGAACTGGGCGGCGCGGTGAAGAACGTGATCGGGTTGGCCGTGGGCATCGCCGACGGCATGGGCCTGGGCGACAACACCAAGGGCTCGCTGATCACGCGCGGACTGGCCGAGACCACCCGGCTCGGCATCGCGCTCGGCGCCGACCCGCTGACCTTCTCCGGTCTGGCGGGGCTGGGCGACCTCGTCGCGACCTGCTCCTCGCCGCTGTCGCGCAACCACACCTTCGGCTTCAACCTGGGCAAGGGCATGACGCTGGAGGAGACCATCGCCGTCACCCGGCAGACCGCCGAGGGCGTCAAGTCCTGCGAGTCGGTGCTCGACCTGGCCCGCCGGCACGGCGTCGACATGCCCATCGCCGAGACCGTCGTCGACATCGTGCACAACGGGAAGCAGCCCGCCGTCGCGGTCAAGGAGCTGATGTCGCGGTCCGCCAAGTCGGAGCGCTGACGTCCGGAACGGTAAGGTCGACGCGACATGAGCAATCAGCCTTCTTCCCGCAAGCCGCGCGTCGCCGTCGTCTTCGGCGGACGCAGCTCCGAGCACGCCATCTCGGTGGTCACCGCAGGCGCCGTGCTGCGCGCCATCGACCGCGACAAGTACGACGTGCTGCCGATCGGCATCACCACCGACGGCCGTTGGGCGCTGACCGCCGACGACCCGTCCCGGATGGCGATCGCCGACCGCGCGCTGCCGAACGTCGCGCAGCTCACCGAGTCCTGCGACGGCACGGTGCTGCTGCCGGTCGACCCGGCCAGCCGCGAGGTCGTCTACAGCGAGCCCGGCTCGGTGCCCAAGGCTCTGGGCGACGTCGACGTCGTCTTCCCCATGCTGCACGGACCGTACGGCGAGGACGGCACCCTCCAGGGCCTGCTGGAACTGTCCGGCGTGCCCTACGTCGGCTCCGGTGTGCTCTCCTCCGCCGTCGGCATGGACAAGGAGTACATGAAGCGGGTCTTCACCTCCTTCGGCCTGCCCGTCGGTCCGTACGTCGTGGTCCGCCCCCGGGAGTGGGAGAACGACCCGGCCGCGGCCCGCGCGAAGGTCGTGGACTTCGCCGCCGCGCACGGCTGGCCGGTCTTCGTGAAGCCCGCCCGTGCCGGGTCCTCCATGGGCATCAGCAAGGTGGACGACCTCGCCGGCCTGGACGCGGCGATTGAGGAGGCCCGCCGGCACGACCCCAAGGTGCTCGTGGAGTCGCTGCTGCGCGGCCGTGAGATCGAATGCGGTGTCCTGGAGTTCGAGGACGGGCCGCGCGCCTCCGTCCCCGCGGAGATCCCGCCGGTCACGGCTCACGACTTCTACGACTTCGAGGCGAAGTACATCGACTCCGCGGAGGGCGTCGTGCCCGCTCCGCTGACCCCCGAGCAGACCGCCGAGGTGCAGCGGCTCGCTGTGGCCGCCTTCGACGCGGCCTCCTGCGAGGGCCTGGTCCGCGCGGACTTCTTCCTGCAGGACGACGGCGAGTTCGTGATCAACGAGATCAACACCATGCCGGGCTTCACGCCGATCTCCATGTACCCGCGCATGTGGCAGGAGAGCGGCGTCGGCTACGCGGAACTGGTGGACCGGCTGATCCAGGCCGCGCTGCGGCGCCCCACCGGCCTGCGCTGATCCCGCCCGGCCGGGACCGAGCCCCCTACGTCAGAGTTCGGAGGGGATCGTCGTCCGCACGGCGTGCCCGAGGTCGGTCAGCGGATTGACCTCGGGTTGGTACCGGGCGGGTACGGTCACCTCGACGAAGGCCTTGCGCCCGGTCGTCGTGAAGCGGTAGCCGTCGCCGGTCGGCTCGATGAGCCAGCTCACGCCGTTGACCTCCACCACGTCCGCGGTGGGGTTGTACACCGGATTGCCCGGGGTGAGCATCTCGGGACGCGGTACGCCGCAGCGCAGCACCACCGTAGGATCCCCCCATCCGGTGGTGAGGTCGGACACCGGGCTCAGCGACCGCTTCGACAGGCCGTCGACCTTCTCCGGCAGCGCGTCGTGGAGGGCGCCGCACAGCCGGGCGGCGGAGGCGGAGGGCGACGGCACGGCGACGCCGCCCGCGTCGCCGGAGGCGGAGATCCAGACCGCCGCCGCGGACAAGCACGCGACGGCGGACACGGAGACGAGCGCGACCCGGCGGTACATCACCCGGCGAGCCTACAGGGGGCCTACAGATGGACGACCGGACACGTCAGGGTGCGGGTGATCCCCTCCACCTGCTGCACCTTCGCCACCACGAGTCGACCCAGGTCGTCGACCGTGTCGGCCTGGGCACGCACGATCACGTCGTACGGGCCGGTGACGTCCTCGGCCTGGATGACCCCGGAAATCTTGGAGATCACCTCCGCTACCGCCGAGGCCTTTCCCACCTCGGTCTGAATCAGAATGTACGCCTGTACCACGGAACCTCCAGGGCGGCTACGAGGATCATGTGGGAGGGAACGTCACGGTACCGCGTTGCCGCACGCGGCGGGGAGACCCGCGCGGTACCGGCCGTGCCGAAGCCGCCGCACACGCGCACACAGAAGGGGACCGGCCAGGTGAAGGGGACAGTCAGATGAAGGGCACCGTGGGCGAACTGGGGGAGTTCGGGCTCATCAGGGAGTTGACGGCCCGGCTCACCACCAGCCCGGCCGTCCGGCTCGGACCGGGTGACGACGCCGCCGTGGTCGCCGCCCCCGACCGGCGGGTCGTGGCCACCACCGACGCGCTCGTGGAGGGCCGGCACTTCCGCCGCGACTGGTCCACCGCCTACGACGTGGGCCGCAAGGCCGCCGCGCAGAACCTCGCCGACATCGCAGCCATGGGAGCCGTGCCGACCGCGGTGCTGCTCGCCCTGGTCGTGCCGGCCGACCTGCCGGTGACCTGGCCGGTCGAGCTGATGGACGGCATCCGCGACGAGTGCCAGGTGGCCGGCGCGGCCGTGGTCGGCGGCGACGTCGTGCGCGGCGACACGATCATGCTCTCCATCACCGCACTGGGCGACCTCGGCGACCGCGAACCCATCACCCGATCCGGTGCCCGACCCGGTGACATCGTCGCCGTCACCGGCTGGCTGGGCTGGTCCGCGGCCGGACTCGCGGTCCTCTCCCGGGGCTTCCGCTCGCCGCGCGCCTTCGTCGAGGCGCACCGCCGCCCCGAACCTCCGTACCACGCGGGCCCCGCCGCCGCGGAACTCGGCGCGACGGCCATGACCGACGTCAGCGACGGGCTCGTCGCCGACCTCGGCCACATCGCGGCCGCCAGCGGCGTCGCCATAGACCTGTCCTCCGCGGACATCGACATCCCCGCGCAGATGGCCGACATCGGCCAGGCCGTCGGAGTCGACCCGCTGCACTGGGTGCTTACCGGGGGAGAGGACCACGCGATAGTCGCCGCCTTCCCCCCGGACACGAAACTGCCCGCCCGTTGGCGGGTCATCGGCCGGGTGGCGAAGGCCACCACGGCGCCCCAGGTCACCGTGGACGGCGCACCCTGGGACACGGCGGGCGGCTGGGACCACTTCCGGGCCGAGTAGAGGCGGCGACTAGATTCGCCGTATGACGATCCCACCGCGCGTGCTCACCGTCGCCGGCTCCGACTCCGGCGGCGGCGCCGGCATCCAGGCCGACCTGAAGACCATGCTGGCACTCGGCGTTCACGGGATGAGCGTGGTCACGGCCGTCACGGCGCAGAACTCGCTGGGCGTGCAGGGAGCCTGGGAACTGCCCGCGGAGGCCGTACGGGCCCAGTTCCGCAGCGTCGTGGACGACATCGGCGTGCAGGCCGTGAAGACCGGGATGCTCTCCTCGGCCGCGCTCGTCACCGCCGTCGCGGAACTCCTCGCCCCGCTCGACGTCCCCGTGGTCGTCGACCCCGTCGGCGTCTCCAAGCACGGCGACCCGCTGCTCGCCGCCGACGCCGCGGACGCGGTGCGGACCCGGCTGCTGCCGCTGGCCACCGTCGCCACGCCCAACCTGGACGAGGTGCGCCAGATCACAGGAGTCCTCGTGGACGGCGAGCCGGCCATGCGCGAGGCCGCGGCCGCCGTCCTCACGTGCGGTCCCCGCTGGGTCCTGATCAAGGGCGGGCACCTGAGCGGCGACGCCGTCGACCTGCTCACCGACGGCAGCACCGAGCACTGGCTGCGTGCCCCGCGCCATGACAACCGCCACACCCACGGCACCGGCTGCACCCTGGCGTCCGCCCTCGCCTCGTTCCTGGCGCGCGGGCTGGACGTCCCGGAGGCGGCCGACGCCGCCAAGGAGTACGTCACCGGCGCCATCGCCGCGGGCTTCCCCCTGGGCGGAGGCATCGGCCCCGTGGACCACGCCTGGCGGCAGCGCTGAGGGACGCCCGGCGGGTTCCCGGCAGGTTCGCCGCGGACAGGGGGCGCGGACACAGCAGAAAGCCGGTCCACCACCAGGGGTGGACCGGCTCCGGTAGCCGCAAGGCTGCGCTACGACGTCCTATGCGTCAGCGCGCGACCTTGCCGGCCTTGATGCACGAGGTGCAGACGTTGAGGCGCTTCGGCGTCCGACCGACCACGGCACGCACCGTCTGGATGTTGGGGTTCCAACGACGGCGGGTACGGCGGTGCGAGTGCGAGATGTTGTTGCCGAAGCCCGGCCCCTTGCCGCAGACGTCGCAGTTGGCAGCCACGGGTCACTCCAAAGACTTCAGATGCGCTAACGGATGAATCCCGGCGGCGCCGACGCCCGTCCAAATCATGGATGCGCGACCACTGGTGCCGAGGGATGGCCCGGGACAGCCCCGGGCAACCGGAGCAGCATACTACGTCCGCTCCTGTCCCTCGAAATTACCATGGTCAGCGGTACGGGCGGTCGCCCGGGGGAGCCCGGCCCTCAGTACGCTGCGTGCGGACACCTCCCCACCCCAGGTCCCCGGCCGCCCCGCAGGAGGAAACACGTGCCGCCGACGCTCGACCCGCCCGCGGTGCGCGCATGGTGCCGGCTGTCCCTTCAGGCACTGGGGCGGGCACGCGAGGAGATCGACGCGATCAACGTCTACCCGGTGGCCGACGGCGACACCGGCACGAACCTCTTCCTGACGGTGGAATCCGCCGCCCAGTCCGTGGACGCGGTCTTCGAGGGCCACGCCGCCTCGGGCAGCACACCGGACCTCACCTCCTGCATGCGTTCCATGGCGCACGGGGCGCTCATCGGGGCGCGCGGGAACTCCGGGACGATCCTGGCCCAACTGCTGCGCGGCATGGCCGAGGTCCTTGCCGAGGACGCCGGCGACCTGCGGCCCGCCCTGCGCCGGGCCGCCGAGTCCGCGTACCAGGCGGTCGCGCACCCGGTCGAGGGCACGATGCTGACCGTCGCCACGGCGGCCGCGGAGGCCGCCTCCGCGGCGAGCGGCGACGTCCGCGAGGTGTCCCGCGCCGCGTACGAGGCGGCGCGCCGCGCGCTGGCGGCGACCCCGCGGCAACTGGCCGTCCTCGGCGACGCCGGTGTCGTCGACGCCGGCGGGCGCGGCCTGGTGGCCGTCCTGGGCGCCCTCGCGGACGCGGTCTCGGGCCAGGCCCCGATGGGCCCGCTCGACGACGCCCTGCGGGTGCCGCTGCCCAGGAGCGCCGCCGCCCCGGTCATGCCGTACGGCTGCGCGACCGCCCGGGGGAGTGCGGAAGGCGGTGACCCGCACGCGGTGCCCGGCGGGCCGGGCTTCGAGGTCGTCTACCTCCTGGAGGCGCCCGACCGCGCCGTCCCCGAACTGCGCGCCCGCCTGGACCGGCTCGGCGACTCCCTGGTGGTCGTCGGCGGGGACGGGTTGTGGAACGTGCACGTCCACGTCGACGACGTGGGCGCCGCCATCGAGGCCGGCATCGAGGCCGGACGTCCGTACCGGATCAAGGTGACGCACTTCGGGGATCAGACGCGGACGCAGCGCGGGGCGGACGCCGAGCGGGGGGAACGCGCGCTGCGCGCCGTCGTCGCCGTGGTGCGCGGCGACGGCCTCGCCGGGCTCTGCGCCCGGGCCGGCGCCACCGTGGTGGCCGTCCGGCCCGGGGAACGGCCCGCGAGCGGAGACATCGCGGAGGCCGTCCGCCGCGCGCACGCCCACGAGGTCGTGCTCCTGCCCAACGACGCCGAACTGCTGCACACGGTGGGCGCCGCGGCCGAACAGGCCCGGGCGGAGGGCGTCCGCGTGGCCCTCATCCCCACCCGTTCCCCGGTGCAGGGCATCGCGGCCCTCGCCGTCCACGAGCCCACCCGGCGCTTCGACGAGGACGTCGTCGCCATGACCGCCGCGGCCGGCGCCACACGCTGGGCCGAGCTCGCCGTCGCGCAGGCCCGGTCCTGGACGATGGCCGGCGTCTGCCAGGCCGGTGACGTCCTCGGCCTCATCGACGGGGACGTCGCGGTGATCGGCGGCAACCTCGTCGAGACCGGCACCATCGTCCTGGACCGCATGCTCGCGGCGGGCGGGGAGATGGTCACGCTGGTCATCGGGGCCGGCGCGCCGGCGGATCTGGCGGACCGGCTCGAAGCGCACGTCCGAGACTGCCACCTCGCGGTGGACACGGTCGTGTACGAGGGGGGACAGGAGACGTGCCCCCTGCTCATCGGGGTCGAGTAGGGGTGCGTTGCGGGGGGCGGGTGCTGTTCCCCGCCCTCCCGCGCGGCGCGTTCAGCGGCCGCCTCGCGAGTCTCTTGGGGGCCGGGGCGGGGCCTTGGGGCTGGACGTCCTGGACTGGCGTGTCCACGTGCGTGCGGGCGGCACTTCTCGCACCCGGACACGGCACACGAACATGCCGCACCGTCCAGAACATCCACCCCCAGCCTTCGGCCGTACCCCACCTCCCCGCCTCTCCGTATCGCCAGGCTGCTGACCGGCTGTAGGGGTCGGTAGCGCGACGTCCGCCACCCCGCACCGCAGCCCCACCCCACGTTCGCCGAGCGGCGGACGTCCAGCGGGGTCCATGGAGGCAACCGTGGACACCGGACCGCCCCTCACCCGCCGGCCCCGTCCCGGACTATGCGGTCCGGAATGCCCACCCCCAAGTCCCCGCACCCGGCCCACCGCGCACAGTGCGCCGCCCCGCCCGACCATTCGGGGCGCCGGGAGGGAGGGCGGTGGCGAACAACCGCAACACGAACACACCCGCACACGCAGACGCGGACACGCGCCCCCACATTGTCCGTGGCGTGCGCGAAGATGGACGCGATGTCCGCTGCCCTTGACGAACCGCTCACGAAATCCGTCGGCGGCCGCACCGCGAAGGTGTTCGCCGACCACCTCGGCCTGCGCACGGTCGGCGACCTGCTGCACCACTATCCCCGCCGCTACGCCGAACGCGGCGAGCTGACCCGCCTGTCCGACCTCCCGCTGGACGAGCACGTCACCGTCGTCGCCCGCGTCGCCAAGGCGACGAAGAAGACGTACGGCGCGGGCAAGGCGCGGCTGGAGGTGGTCGTCACGGACGGCAGCGGCTCGCTGACGCTGGTCTTCTTCGGCCGAGGCGTGTTCAAGCCGGAGCACGACCTCCTGCCGGGCCGCCGGGGCATGTTCGCCGGCAAGGTGTCCGTGTTCAACCGGGTGCTTCAGCTGGCTCACCCCGAGTACCAGTTGCTGGACGCCGAGGACGGCGAGGACGCCGTGGACGCCTTCGCGAACCGGCTGATCCCGATCTACCCGGCGTGCAAGCAGGTCAACTCGTGGACGATCGCGAAGACGGTCGACACCGTGCTGACCTCGCTGGGCGCCACGCAGTGGTCCGGCACGGGGGAGCCGCTGCCTGCCGCGCTGCGTGAGTCGCGCGGGCTCGCCCCGCTGCCGGAGGCGCTGGAGAAGATCCACCGCCCCCGCTCCAAGGCCGACATCATGGTCGCCAGGGAACGCCTCAAGTGGGACGAGGCGTTCGTGCTGCAGGTCGCCCTCGCGCGGCGCCGGGCGGCGGACGACGCGCTGCCCGCCGTGCCGCGCGTGCCGGCAAAGGACGGCCTGCTGACGGCGTTCGACGCGCGGCTGCCGTTCACGCTCACCGAGGGCCAGCAGAAGGTGTCGGCGGAGATCTTCGCGGACCTGGCCACGGACCACCCGATGCACCGGCTGCTGCAGGGCGAGGTGGGTTCCGGCAAGACGATGGTGGCGCTGCGCGCCATGCTCGGTGTGGTCGACGCCGGAGGCCAGGCCGCGATGCTGGCGCCGACGGAGGTCCTGGCGCAGCAGCACCACCGGTCGATCACGCAGATGATGGGCGACCTCGCCGAGGGCGGCATGCTCGGCGGCTCGGACCTGGGCACGAAGGTCGTGCTGCTGACCGGCTCGATGGGGGCCGCCGCCCGCCGGCAGGCGCTGCTGGACCTGGTGACCGGTGAAGCCGGGATCGTCGTGGGCACGCATGCGCTGATCGAGGACAAGGTGCAGTTCCACGACCTGGGCCTGGTGGTGGTGGACGAGCAGCACCGCTTCGGAGTCGAGCAGCGCGACGCACTGCGGGGCAAGGCCAAGCAGCCGCCGCACCTGCTGGTGATGACGGCGACGCCGATCCCGCGGACCGTCGCGATGACGGTCTTCGGCGACCTGGAGACCTCCGTGCTGGACCAGCTGCCGGCCGGGCGTTCGCCCATCGCCACCCATGTCGTGCCGGCCAAGGACAAGCCCCACTTCCTGGCACGCGCCTGGGAGCGGGTGCGCGAGGAGGTGGGCAACGGGCATCAGGCGTATGTGGTGTGCCCGCGGATCGGCGACTCGGACGACGAGGCGGACGCGCCGAAGAAGAAGGCCGCGCAGGGCGAGGCGGAGCGGCGACCGCCGCTGGCAGTTCTGGAGATCGCGGAGCAGTTGGCCAAGGGGCCGCTGGCGGGGCTGCGGGTGGAGGTGCTGCACGGGCGGATGCAGCCGGAGGCGAAGGACGACGTGATGCGCCGCTTCGCCGCCGGCGAGGTCGACGTGCTCGTGGCGACCACGGTGATCGAGGTCGGCGTCAACGTGCCCAACGCCACCGCCATGGTGATCATGGACGCGGACCGTTTCGGCGTCTCCCAGCTGCACCAGCTGCGCGGCCGGGTGGGCCGGGGTTCGGCGGCCGGTCTGTGCCTGCTGGTGTCGGAGATGCCGGAGGCGACCTCGGCCCGCGCCCGGCTGGACGCCGTGGCCGGGACGCTGGACGGCTTCGAGTTGTCGCGCATCGATCTCGAACAGCGGCGGGAGGGCGACGTGCTGGGGCAGGCCCAGTCCGGGACGCGCTCGTCGCTGCGGGTGCTGACGGTGATCGACGACGAGGAGGTGATCGCGGCCGCTCGCGAGGAGGCCACGGCACTGGTCGCGGCGGACCCCGAACTGGCGGGCCAGCCGGATCTGCGCAGCGCCCTGGAGAGCCTGGTCGACGCGGACCGCGAGCAGTACCTGGACAAGGGCTGACGACCCGTCATTGTCAGTGCCCCCTGGGAGAATGGACACAGTCCGCGCCGATCCGCTCGGGAAAGGCGTCTTCGGACCCTTGGGGGCTGATTTCATGTCGTTCCGCCATCTCAACGAACTGCCGCTCGGCGAGAAGGTCTTCCGGATCGAACTGTCCAGCGACGACGACTCCACCGTCACCCTGACCCTGGCCGGCTGGTCCGAGGACGACCCGGACACCCTCCTCGCCTCCGGCTCCCTGACGCTGCCGTTGACCGACGTTCCGTCCCTGCGTATCGCCCTCAACCGCGCCCTGCGCGCTCTCGCGCTCGTGGCCGACGTCTCCGAGCCCATCCCCGACCGCGACGTGCTGCGCGAACTGTTCCCGGGGCACGGCGCGCCCTGGGTGCCGCAGCACGAGGAGGAGCTGGTCCGCCGGTTCCACGACGGCGAGTCCATCGCCCGCATAGCCGCCCGCTTCGGCCGCACCCCCGACTCCGTCCGGACGAAGCTGCGTGAACTCGGTCACGACCCGCGCCACCCCGAGCACTGCCCGCCCGACGGGTGCCTGTCCTGGTCGCGTTACGCCTCGCCGGCGCTCGTCGGGGCGGCGGAGCCGCCCCTGCCGGGGGCCGGGGGTGAGCGAGGCAGGGACTGACCTACGTATCGTGGGGGAGCGGCGTCCCGCAGGCGCCGCTCCGCCCGCCCACGAGACGAATGAGTCGCAGATGACCCGCGTGATCGCCGGATCCGCCGGTGGCCGCCGCCTGGCCGTGCCGCCGGGCAACGGAACCCGACCCACCTCGGACCGGGCAAAGGAGGGGCTGTTCTCCACCTGGGAGTCGCTGCGCGGCGCCCTGCACGGGGCGCGGGTCATCGATCTGTACGGAGGATCGGGCGCCGTCGGCCTGGAGGCGCTGTCGCGCGGCGCGGCGCACGTGCTGCTGGTCGAGGCCGACGCGCGGGCAGCCCGGGTCATCCGGGAGAACGTGCGCGTCCTCAGGCTGCCCGGGGCCGAGGTGCGGGTCGGCAAAGCCGAGAAGGTGATCGCGGAAGAGCCCCCGGCAAAGCCGTATGACCTGGTGTTCCTGGACCCGCCGTACGCGGTCACCGACGACGAGGTGCGCGAGATCCTGCTCACACTCCGCACCCGGGGCTGGCTTGACGCGGACGCCGTCGCCACCGTGGAGAGGAGCACCCGCGGCGGGGAGTTCCGCTGGCCCGAGGGGTACGAAGGGATCAGGGCCCGCCGGTACGGCGAAGGGACGCTTTGGTACGGTCGCGCCGCCGACGTCACCGACGTGTCATGAACCACCCGCAGAGCCCTCAGAGCGAGGAGTCACCGTTGCGCCGCGCCGTCTGTCCAGGGTCCTTCGACCCCGTCACCAATGGGCACCTCGACATTATCGCCCGGGCCTCGCGCCTGTACGACGAGGTCTATGTGGCCGTGATGATCAACAAGTCCAAGAAGGGCCTCTTCTCGATCGAGGAGCGCATCGCCCTCATCGAGGAGGTCACCGCCGAGTACGGCAACGTGCGCGTCGAGTCCTTCCACGGCCTGCTGGTCGACTTCTGCAAGCAGCGCGACATCCCCGCCATCGTCAAGGGCCTGCGGGCGGTCAGCGACTTCGACTACGAACTGCAGATGGCCCAGATGAACAACGGTCTGTCCGGCGTGGAGACCCTGTTCGTCCCCACGAACCCCACCTACAGCTTCCTGTCCTCCAGCCTGGTCAAGGAGGTGGCGCAATGGGGCGGCGACGTCGCGCACTTGGTGCCCCCCGTCGTGCTGGAGGCGCTCAAGAACAAGCTCGCGCGGCAGTAGAGTCGGCGACGTGGACGTCCAGAAGAAGCTCGATGAGATCGTGGCCGCCGTGGAGGCCGCCCGGTCCATGCCGATGTCGGCCTCCTGCGTGGTCAACCGAGCCGAGCTGCTCGCCATGCTCGACGACGTGCGGTCGGCGCTGCCCGACTCGCTCTCCCAGGCCCAGCAGCTGCTGGGCGGCCGGGAGCAGATGGTCGAGGAGGCCCGGGCCGAGGCCGGCCGGATCATCGAGGCCGCGCACGCGGAACGCGGTTCGCTGATCTCCGACACGGAGATCGCCCGCCGCTCCCAGCAGGAGGCCGAGCGCATCGTCACGGAGGCGCAGCGCGAGGCCGCCGAGATCCGGGCCGAGGCCGACGACTACGTCGACAGCAAGCTCGCCAACTTCGAGGTCGTGCTGACCAAGACCATCGGCTCGGTGGACCGCGGCCGCGAGAAGCTGCTGGGCCACGGCCCGGCCCTCGACGAGAACGGCTACCCGTACGAGGACGACGACGCGCCGGAGCGCAGCGCCGACCCGGAGACGCTGCGCCGCCGCGCCGACCAGTACGTGGACGCCAAGCTGAGCGCCTTCGAGGCGGTCCTCAGCAAGACCCTGGAGGCCGTCGGACGGGGCCGCCTCAAGCTCACCGGCCACCGCCCCATCGACGAACTGGGCGCCCACCTGGGCCACGACGCGGACGCCGAGGGCCAGGCCCCCGGCCAGTCCGACGCCGAGTACCTCGCGGGACTGGCCGCCCCCGCAGCCCCGGGCGACTACCAGTACGACCCGAACGCCGTGCGCCAGCCCGACTACGGCTACCAGCGGCACGACCCGTACCAGCAGGAGCAGGTAGCGCAGCAGGATCCGTACCAGCAGCAGGGCCAGTACGCCGACCCCTACGCGGCGCAGCCGCAGCAGGCCTACTACGACCCGAACTACGGCTGGCAGCAGCCGCAGCAGTCCGGCTACGAGCAGCAGCACCAGCAGTACGCACCGCAGCAGCACCAGCAGGGTCAGGGCGCCGCGCTGGACGAGACGAGCTTCTTCGACACCAGCATGATCGACCTCAACCGGCTGCGTGAGCTGGAGCAGGAGCGCGGTTTGGGCTGAGGCCGGGGGGCGGGTATCCTGATCCCTCAGCCGTGTGATCCCCGGCGATTTGGCGTGCCCGCCGCCGTACCGACGGGCACGCGCCGAACCGATGAAAGCAGGAGCCCTGAACACCCGCCTCGACCACCGCAACCCGCTCGTGTTCGACACGCATGAGCTGGGTCGTCGTCCTGGGGCGATGAAGAAGGTCTCCCGCTCGGTGCCCGCCCCCAAGGACATGGGCATCGAGGTCATCGGTGTCCGCGAGGGCACGGAGATCACGCTGGACCTCCGCCTGGAGTCGGTGATGGAAGGGGTGCTCGTCACGGGCACCGCCCGCGCACCGCTCTCGGGGGAGTGCGTAAGGTGTCTGGAGCCGATCGAGCGCGAGCTCGAGACGGACTTCCAGGAGTTGTACTCCTACCCCGACGCCGACACCCGGACCGGTGGGCACCATGCCTCCGACGCCGGTGACGACGCCGAGGAGGAGGACACACTCTTCCTCGAGGGCGACCTGCTCGACCTCGAGTCCGTGCTGCGGGACGCGGTGGTTCTCGAACTGCCGCTGCAGCCGGTGTGCCAGGACGACTGTCCCGGTCTGTGCTCCGATTGCGGGGCGCGGCTGGCGGACGACCCGGACCACCACCACGAGGTCACCGACATCCGTTGGGCGGCCCTGCAGGAAATCCAGCTGAGCGGCGCCGAGGACGGCGTCGACGAGAACCAGGAGAAGTAGCCGTGGCTGTTCCCAAGCGGAAGATGTCGCGCAGCAACACGCGCCACCGCCGTTCGCAGTGGAAGGCTGCGCCCGTGAGCCTGGTGGCGTGCGAGCGTTGCCACGAGCCGAAGCAGCAGCACATCGCGTGCCCGAGCTGCGGCACCTACAACCGTCGTCAGGTCCTCGAGGTCTGATCGGCGGGTGAGGGGCTCCATGTCGTCAGACGGCGCAACGTCGACGGACGCCGGTAAGGCAGCCTCGTCCCCCGCGGTTCTGGAAGGGCGGCTCGGGTACACACTCGAACCCGCCCTTCTGGCGCGTGCGCTGACCCATCGCTCGTACGCGTACGAGAACGGCGGTCTGCCCACCAACGAGCGCCTGGAGTTCCTCGGGGATTCCGTGCTCGGCCTGGTGGTCACGGACACGCTCTACCGCACCCACCCGGACCTGCCGGAGGGCACGCTCGCCAAGCTGCGGGCCGCGGTGGTCAACTCGCGCGCTCTCGCCGGCGTCGGCCGGGGCCTCGACCTGGGCAGCTTCATCCGCCTCGGCCGCGGCGAGGAGGGCACGGGCGGCCGGGACAAGGCGTCGATCCTCGCGGACACCCTCGAGGCGGTGATCGGCGCGGTCTACCTGGACCAGGGTCTGGACGCCGCGTCGGAGCTGGTGCACCGGCTCTTCGATCCGCTGATCGAGAAGTCGTCCAACCTCGGGGCGGGCCTGGACTGGAAGACCAGCCTCCAGGAACTCACCGCGGGCGAGGGACTCGGTGTCCCGGAGTACGTGGTCTCCGAGACCGGACCCGACCACGAGAAGACCTTCACGGCTGCCGCCCGCGTCGGTGGTGTCGAGTACGGCACCGGCACCGGCCGCAGCAAGAAGGAAGCAGAGCAGCAGGCCGCCGAGGCCGCTTGGCGCGGCATCCGCGCCAAGCGCGACGCGAACGGCACTGTCGCGAGCTGAAACCGTCAGGCCCGTCCGGCAAGGCCCGAAGCCGACCGGACGGGCCTTGCGGTTCCCCGGGCGGGGAACCGCCGTCCGAGAGGAGCGCACGGCGTGCCGGAGCTGCCCGAGGTCGAAGTCGTACGCCGCGGCCTGGACCGCTGGGTGAGCGGTCGCACGGTCGCAAGCGCCGAGGTGCTGCACGCCCGGTCCGTGCGCCGCCACCTCGCGGGCGGAGCGGACTTCGCCGCCCGGCTGGAGGCGCAGACCCTCGGTCCAGCCCTGCGCCGCGGCAAGTACCTGTGGCTGCCGCTCCAGGACTCCCCGCTGACCCTCCTCGGCCACCTCGGCATGAGCGGTCAGCTGCTCGTCCAGCCCGAGGACGCACCCGCCGAGACCCACCTGCGGATCCGGATCCGCTTCGCGGACGACCTCGGCACGGAGCTGCGCTTCGTCGATCAGCGCACCTTCGGCGGCCTGTCGCTGCACGAGTGCGTGCCCGGCGATCCCGAGCGGCTGCCGCTCCCCCTGTCCCACATCGCCCGCGACCCGCTCGACCCCCGCTTCGACGACGCGGCCTTCCACGCCGCGCTGCGCCGCCGGCGCACCACGATCAAGCGGGCGCTGCTGGACCAGTCGCTGATCAGCGGGGTCGGCAACATCTACGCCGACGAGGCCCTGTGGCGCACCAGGCTGCACTACGAGCGGCCGACCGTGACCCTGACCCGGCCGGTCACCGCCGAACTGCTCACCCACATCCGCGAGGTCATGACCGACGCCCTCGCCGTCGGCGGCACGAGCTTCGACAGCCTGTACGTCAACGTCAACGGGGAGTCCGGCTACTTCGACCGCTCCTTGGACGCCTACGGCCGCGAGGACGAACCCTGCCGCCGCTGCGGCTCACCGATACGCCGCCGCCCCTGGATGAACCGGTCGAGCTACTTCTGCCCGCGCTGCCAGCGACCGCCCCGCGGCCCCGTCGGCGTGTCCGCGCCCGTCGCCCGCCCGTCGTAGTCCGGCTTCACGCCAGGCGCACTTCCTTCACCGCAGGCCCCTCACGAGTCCCGCAGGCCCCGGCAGGTGCCCAGCATCGACCTGGCTCATCGGCGGGCGGCTGCGCCCCCGGACGTCCCCGGCACGGCCGGGCCACCAGACCAGGGTCGGCTGCCCTCGAACACGACGACGGCCGCGCTCAGGGGGCGGGCGACCCCCCAGGGTGTCCCTGGTCACTGGCCTGCTTGGATCAACGCATGACTTCCAGCAGCACCACGGGGCAGACAGGCGGCACACTGGATCTTGCGGTCTGGTTCGGTGGAATGTCCGTGGCCTTCTGGTGCTGCTGTCCGCTGTGGTTGCTGGTCTGGGTCTTCGCCCTTCCGATGGGGATAGCCGGCCTGGCACGAGGCGTCATCGAATACCGGGCGGCGGCACGTGCACAGGCGAGTAGATCTCGAGCCGTGGCCGGGATCGTGCTCGGCCTCATAGGAAGCGGAGCTGCGGTCGCGTACATGATCCTCGTCGTCGCTGCTCCGTATGACGGAATGCTGTGAACCGTCAACGGTGATCATTTCCGGATTCCGTCGAGAACGAGTTCCGGCACGTGCGATGTCGCCGGTCCGGCTCGGGCTGCGGCGGATGTACGGCCGGTCGACGTCTCTCGCCCGAACGGGTGCGTCCTGTTGCGGCGCGACGGTGGCGCATGACGGGCGGGGCCGGTGTGAAGCCCGGGAAGTCGGCGCGTTAGCGTGCTCCCCATGAAGGACGACGTCCGGCTCACGGCCTGGGTGCGGGGGCGCGTGCACCAGGTGGGTTTCCGTTGGTGGACACGAGCGACCGCGCTGGAGATCGGCGGTCTGGACGGTTATGTGAGCAATCTCTCGGACGGCCGTGTGCAGGTCGTGGCCGAGGGCGACCAGTCGCACTGCGACCGCCTGCTCGACTGGCTGCGGGCCGGCGACACGCCCGGACGCGTCGACGGCGTCACCGAGATCTGGGGCGAGCCGCGCGGCGGCTACGAGGGCTTCGCGATCCGCTGAGGCACCGCCCGTCACGGGGCCCCTTCCCCGCAGGTGAGCGACGCGGCGGCAGATCATCGGCAATCCCACCTGGCAAGAGCGGCAAGGAGGTTGCCATTTCGCGCGTCGCATGCAAGGCTGCGGACATCGAGGACGCGGCGATCTTCGGGGAGCGGTTGACGGCCCCGTCCTCCATGCCACGCGGGGCGCGGCGCCCTTCTCCGCGCCGTGTTTTCTTAGGCGCGCCTGACGGCCGGGTTGTGATCGTGTTGACCGTCCCATCATTTGGTGAGACGCTTGAAGCCCCGCGCACCGCGGCTGTACGTATGGAAAAGAGCAGCTGCGGCGCACACGGCGCGGGTGCCTCTAACCCCTCACAAACGATCCGAACCGCTCCCCGGTCGGTCACTCAGCGTGGAGGACCATCCATCATGGCAAAGGCGCTTCTCGGTTACGTCGGCGGCCCCGACCCTCGACTCCTCGCCGAGATGCGAAGGCTGCAGCAGCGTGTCCAGGACCTGGAAACCGAGCTCGTACGGATCCAGGCCGAGAACGATGCGCTGGCCGCCGCCTCGCGCGAGCTCGTCGACGTACCTCACGCGGAGCCGGTTCTCGCCTGATCCGGCCTTTCGGCCGGTCAAGTGGAAACGACTCCGTTTGGGAATGTGCAAGGGACGCCCCGGCGTCCCTTCGTCGTTTGACCGCCCCGTTGTCGCCCTCCCATGATCTCCGCCCTTGCATTGCATGTGCCCCCCGCATTCCTCGGTGAAACCGGGAGCGGAAGGTAGAGTCCAGCGGCGTGCACCTGAAGAGCCTGACCCTGCGCGGGTTCAAGTCATTCGCCTCGGCGACGACGCTGCGGTTCGAGCCCGGCATCACCTGCGTCGTCGGCCCGAACGGTTCCGGCAAGTCCAACGTCGTGGACGCGCTGTCCTGGGTCATGGGCGAACAGGGTGCCAAGTCGCTGCGCGGCGGCAAGATGGAGGACGTCATCTTCGCCGGCACGACGGGACGGCCGCCGCTCGGCCGCGCCGAGGTGTCACTCACGATCGACAACGGCGACGGCGCGCTGCCGATCGAATACGCCGAGGTCACCATCACGCGGATCATGTTCCGCAACGGCGGCAGCGAATACCAGATCAACGGCGACACCTGCCGGTTGCTGGACATCCAGGAACTGCTCTCCGATTCCGGTATCGGCCGCGAAATGCACGTGATCGTCGGTCAGGGCCAGCTGGATTCGGTTCTGCACGCCGATCCGACGGGCCGCCGCGCCTTCATCGAGGAGGCGGCCGGCGTCCTCAAGCACCGCAAGCGCAAGGAGAAGGCGCTGCGCAAGCTGGACGCCATGCAGGCCAACCTGGCCCGCGTCCAGGACCTGACGGGTGAGTTGCGCCGTCAGCTCAAGCCGCTGGGACGGCAGGCCCAGGTGGCCCGCCGGGCGGTGGCCATCCAGGCCGACCTGCGCGACGCCCGGTTGCGGCTGCTCGCCGACGACCTGGTCACGCTGCGGGAGGCGCTACGCGCCGAGGTCGCCGACGAGGCCGCGCTCAAGGAGCGCCGCGACGCCGTCGAGACGGACCTGGCGGCCGCCGTGCGGCGGGAGGCGCTGCTGGAGGAGCAGGTCAGAGCGCTCACCCCGCGGCTCGCCGACGCCCGGGCCACCTGGTACGGACTGTCGCAGCTGGCCGAGCGGGTCCGCGGCACCATCGGACTGGCCGAGCAGCGGGTACGCCATGCCACGGCGCAGCCCGCCGAGGAGCGGCGCGGCCGCGACCCGGAGGACATGGAACGCGAGGCCGCCCGCATCCGCGCCCAGGAGGCGGAGCTCACGGACGCGCTGGAAGCGGCCCAGCGGGCCCTGGACGACACGGTCCGGCACCGCGCCGAGCTGGAGCGACGCCTCGCGGAGGAGGACAAGGCCCTCAAAGTCGCCGCCCGCGCCATCGCCGACCGCCGTGAGGGCCTCGCCCGGCTGCAGGGCCAGGTCAACGCCGCGCGCTCCCGGGCCGCGTCCGCCGAGGCGGAGATCGGCCGGCTGGCCGCCGCCCGCGACGAGGCGCGTGAGCGCGCCGAGTCCGCCCAGGAGGAGTACGAGGAACTCCGGGCCCGGGTCGAGGATCTGGACGCCGACGACCTCGACCTGGACGAGCGCCTCGCGGCCGCCGAGGACGAGCAGACGCGCGCCGACGAGGCCCATTCCGCCGCCCGCGAGGCCGCCACCGCCGCCGAGCGCCGGCGGGCCGCCGTCGCCGCGCGTCACGACGCCCTCGCCCTCGGCCTGCGCCGCAAGGACGGCACCGGTGCGCTGCTCGCCGCCGGCGACCGTCTGGCCGGGCTGCTCGGCCCCGCCGCCGAACTCCTCACCGTCGCTCCGGGCCACGAGGTGCCGGTCGCCGCGGCGCTGGGCGCCGCCGCCGACGCCGTGGCCGTGACCGGACCGTCAGCCGCCGCCGAGGCCCTGCGGCTGCTGCGCAAGGACGACGCGGGCCGCGCCGCACTGCTCCTCGCCGGTGGCACCGCCCCGCAGCAGAGCGCCGAGGCGCCGCCGGGCGCGCGGGCGGCCGCCTCGCTGGTCACCGGCCCGGACGAACTGCTTCCCGCTGTGCGCCGCCTGTTGCGGGACTACGTCGTCGTGGACAGCCTCGCCGACGCCGAGGCGCTGGTCGCCGCCCGTCCGCTGCTGATCGCGGTGACCGGGGAAGGCGACGTCCTCGGCGCGCATTTCGCTCACGGCGGTTCGGCCGGAGCCCCCAGCCTGCTGGAGGTCCAGGCGGCCGTCGACGAGGCCGCCGCGGAGATGGAGGCCCTGGCCGGGCGCTGCGAGGCGCTCGCGGAGGAGCAGGCGGCGGCCGAGGAGCGCAGGGCCGCGGCCACCCGGGTGGTCGACGGGCTGACGCAGCGTCGACGGGCGGCGGAGAAGGAGAAGTCGGCAGTGGCGCAGCAGCTGGGCCGGCTCGGTGGACAGGCCCGTGCCGCGGCGGGGGAGGCGGAACGCGCCGCCGCCGCCGTGGGCCGGGCAGAGGAGTCGCTGGCGGCCGCGAGAGAGGAGCTCGAGGAGCTCTCCATCCGGCTGGGCGAGGCGGAGGCCGCTCCCGCCGACGAGGAGCCGGACACATCCGCACGGGACCGGCTGGCCGCCGACGGGGCCAACGCACGCCAGACCGAGATGGAGGCGCGGCTCCAGGTCCGTACGCACGAGGAGCGGGTCAAGGGCCTGGCCGGCCGCGCCGACGGGCTGGACCGCGCCGCCCGCGCCGAGCGCGAGGCCCGGGCCCGCGCCGCCCGTCGCAAGGCGCGCCTGGAGTACGAGGCGCAGGTCGCCTCCGCGGTGCTGAAGGGCGCGCAGGGCCTGCTGGCCCATGCCCAGGTCTCGCTGGGGCGCGCGGACGAGGAGCGGGGCGCGGCCGAGCGCGCCAAGGCCGAGCGCGAGGCGGAACTGGACACCGCGCGCCGCCTGGGCCGGGAGCTGAAGTCCGAGCTGGACCGGCTGACCGACTCCGTCCACAAGGGCGAGGTGCTGGGCGCCGAGAAGCGCCTGCGGATCGAACAGCTGGAGGGCCGGGCGCTGGAGGAGTACGGCGTCGAGCCCGAGGGCCTGGTGGCGGAGTACGGAGCCGACCAGCTCGTGCCGCCGTCGCCCCCCGCCGAGGGCGAGGTGCTGCCGGAGGACCCCGAGCACCCGCGCAACAGGCCGCGGCCCTACCACCGGGCGGAGCAGGAGAAGCGGCTGAAGGCGGCGGAGAAGGCGTACCAGCAGCTGGGCAAGGTCAACCCGCTGGCGCTGGAGGAGTTCGCGGCGCTGGAGGAACGGCACCAGTTCCTCTCGGAGCAGCTGGAGGACCTGAGGAAGACCCGGGCCGACCTGCTCCAGGTGGTCAAGGAGGTCGACGAGCGCGTCGAGCAGGTCTTCACCGCCGCCTACCACGACACGGCGCGCGAGTTCGAGGGCGTGTTCTCCCGGCTCTTCCCCGGTGGCGAGGGCCGACTGATCCTCACCGACCCCGAGAACATGCTCACCACCGGGGTGGAGGTGGAGGCCCGTCCGCCCGGCAAGAAGGTCAAGCGGCTGTCGCTGCTGTCGGGAGGGGAGCGCTCGCTGACCGCGGTGGCGCTGCTGGTGTCGATCTTCAAGGCCCGGCCGAGCCCGTTCTACGTGATGGACGAGGTCGAGGCCGCTCTGGACGACACCAACCTGCAGCGGCTCATCGGCATCATGCGGGAGCTGCAGGAGAGCTCGCAGCTGATCGTCATCACCCACCAGAAGCGGACCATGGAGGTCGCCGACGCGCTGTACGGCGTCTCCATGCAGGGCGACGGCGTGTCGAAGGTCATCAGCCAGCGACTCAAGGCCTGAGGCCGGCAGCGCCCGGCACGGCGTCCGGGGACGCTCAAGGCCCCCGGCCGTGCGGTCAGCCCGCCAGGCGCGGCAGCACCCGCTCCGCGAACAGCCGCAGACTCCGCCATCCCTCCTCGACCGGCATCCCCCCGCACAGCGGGTGCAGCACGAGGGCGGCGGCCGGGTCGGAGGTCGTCTCCGCGTAGGTGACGCACTCGTCGGGGGTGAGCACGCGGTAGAGGCCCTCGTGGCGCAGTTCCTCCGGGCAGGCCGCGGTGGAGAGCACCGCGGAGCGGTTGCCGGCCGACTGCCAGGAGGCGTAGGCGGCGGCCTCGTGGAACAGGTGCCGGCCGTACTCGGCCCAGGTGCGGTCCGGGTCCTCGGACAGGTGCAGCAGCGGCAGCCGCGGCGGGGGCATCAGGCACCAGCCCTCGGTACCGTGCTCGGCGAGCTGCCGCAGGTAGTACGTCTCCAGCTCCGGCAGGTGGGCGCTGGGGAAGAAGGGGAGGCCGAACCGCGCCGCCCGGCGTGCCGCGGCCCGCGAGCTGCCCCCGACGAGCAGCAGCGGGTGCGGGGAGCTCCGAGGTCGGGGCGTGACCCGGACGGTGCGGCCGCGGAAGGCGAAGGGCTCACCGGTCCAGGCCTTCAGGAGCGTGTCCAGCAGTTCGTCCTGCAGGGCGCCGCGCCTGCGCCAGTCGACCCCGTGGGCCGCGTACTCCTCGGGCCGGTAGCCGATGCCGGCGACGGTGACCAGCCGTCCCTCGCCGACGTGGTCGAGCACCGCGAGGTCCTCGGCCAGCCGCAGCGGGTCGTACAGCGGCCCGATCAGCGCGGAGACGGTGACGGTGATCCGGCGGGTCGCGCCGAGGACGGCCCCCGCGAAGGGGAGGGGCGAGGGCAGCCAGCCGTCGGGGGAGCCGTGGTGCTCCTCGGTCTGGACAGTGGCGACGCCGTGCTCGTCGGCGTAGGCCGCCATCTCCAGGGCCGCGCGATAGCGGTGCGCCGGCGCCCCTGACGAGGCCGCGGGGCCGGCGAGGTTGAAGCGCAGGACGGTGGCGGGCATACCCCGACGTTACCTGATGGAACGTCAGGTCGACGGAGTCGGGGAGGCCCGCCGGGTGGTACCCGGGAGGGCGGGCCGCGTGACCGATACTGGACGGGTTATGGAAACCGTCATTCTTGCCGTAGTCATCGCCCTGGTCGTGATCCTCGCGGCCGGCGGGCTGGTGGTGGGCAGCCGCCGCAGGAAGCAGCTGCCCCCCGCGCCTCCCGCCGAGCAGCCGACGATCACCGCGCCTCCCGCCGAACCGCACGTCGGCGAGGAGGCCGAGGCCCCGCGGGACGAGCCCCGCCGGACCATCGAAGAGGTCGAGCTCCCCGAGTCCGAGGACGCCTCCGCAGGCGGCGTCCTGGTCGAGGAGCGTCCGGCCGCCCCCGAGATCGAGCGGCCCGAGCCCGCCGCAGGCCGCCTGGTGCGGCTGCGCTCCCGGCTCTCCCGTTCGCAGAACGCGCTCGGCAAGGGGCTGCTCACGCTGCTCTCGCGCGAGCACCTCGACGAGGACACCTGGGAGGAGGTCGAGGACACCCTGCTCACCGCGGACGTCGGCGTCGCCCCCACCCAGGAGCTGGTGGAGCGGCTGCGCACCCGGGTGAAGGTGCTCGGCACCCGCACCCCCACCGACCTGCGGCAGCTGCTGCGCGAGGAACTGCTGACCCTGGTCGGCACCGACCTGGACCGCTCGCTGCGCACCGACGGCGTGCCGAACGCGGACGGGGCCGACCAGCCGGCGGTGCTGATGGTCGTCGGGGTCAACGGCACCGGCAAGACCACCACCTCCGGGAAGCTCGCCCGTGTCCTGGTGGCCGACGGCCGCAGCGTCGTGCTCGGCGCCGCCGACACCTTCCGGGCCGCGGCCGCGGACCAGCTGCAGACCTGGGGCGAGCGGGTGGGCGCCCGCACCGTGCGCGGGCCCGAGGGCGGCGACCCGGCGTCGGTCGCCTTCGACGCGGTCAAGGAGGGCATCGCCGAGGGCGCGGACGTCGTCCTCATCGACACCGCGGGACGGCTGCACACCAAGACGGGCCTGATGGACGAGCTCGGCAAGGTCAAGCGCGTCGTGGAGAAGCACGGCCCGGTGAACGAGGTCCTGTTGGTCCTGGACGCCACCACGGGCCAGAACGGCCTGGTGCAGGCCCGGGTCTTCGCCGAGGTGGTCGACATCACCGGCATCGTGCTCACCAAGCTCGACGGCACCGCCAAGGGCGGCATCGTCGTCGCCGTCCAGCGCGAGCTGGGCGTCCCCGTCAAGCTGATCGGCCTGGGCGAGGGACCGGACGACCTCGCGCCGTTCGAGCCCGAGGCCTTCGTGGACGCGTTGATCGGCGCGTAACCGGCGGCCGCCGGCACCCGCGCCCCGTTGCACAGGACATGACAAGGGGCGCACTCCCGGGAGTGCGCCCCTTGCTCGTGGCCTCACGCGTGCGCGCGGTCCCGTTGGCAGACGTACGCCAGTGTGCCGAGCAGCAGCCGGGCCTCCGGGGGCCGGCGGGCGGCGTCGAGAGCCGGCGGCCGCAGCCAGCGGACCGGGCCCAGTCCGCCGAGGTCGGAGGGCGGGGCGGTCACATGGTCGCCCGGCCCCAGGCAGCGCAGGTCGAGGTCGGCGTCGTCCCAGCCCATGCGGTACAGCAGGTGCGGGAGCTCGGCGGCGGCCCCCGGCGCGACGAAGAACTGCGCCCGGCCGTCCGGGGTGGCGACGACCGGACCGAGCCGCAGCCCCATCCGCTCCAGACGCACCAGAGCGCGCACGCCGGATCGTTCCGCCACGTCGATCACGTCGAAGGCGCGCCCCACGGGAAGCATCAGCGCCGCGCCCGGCACACGCTCCCAGGCGGCCACGGCCTCCTCGAGGGTGGCCCCGGCCGGCACCTCGCCGGCGAACTCCAGCACATGGGCGCCCGGCGCCCGGCACTCCGGGTCGCCGCAGGAGCACTGACCGCCCCCGCGGGTGGCGCGCGCGCCGGGCGCCACGGCCCAACCGCACAGCCCGGTGTACTCCGCCACGGTGGTGCACGCCGAGGCGTGCGTCCGGCGGCGCGCGCCGGAGCGGATGTGACGCATCTCCCGCATGCTGCCGATCGTGAAGCCCATGACACCCCCAACGGGTCGCCGTCGCCGATGGTTACGCCCCTGCCTGATCGGCATGTGTCAAGTGAATCGCGCCCCGCGCGCATCGAGTTCATTCATTGGGGTGGCGAATGGTGGCGTTTTCGCTGAAGGCGTCGCCGGACGGGTGATCGTAGGATTACTTTCGGTTCACAAGCCCCGGGAGTGTGCGCGGTCCGGCGGGTATGCCGGAGGCAAGACCCGTAGGACACTGAGGCACATGGGGCCAAGGCAACAGCCCTCATCCCCGGAGGTGTTGGGCGACGGAATGGGGGCGTCACGGTGGGCGGCACACAGGACAAGCAGCCCAACGCGCAGTTGACCTCTTGGTTTGTGCGCAGCGGCTGGTCCAAGGGCGAACTCGCCCGTCAGGTGAACCGCAGAGCGCGCCAGATGGGCGCACTGCACGTCAGCACGGACACCTCACGGGTGCGCCGCTGGCTGGACGGCGAGCAGCCGCGCGAGCCGATCCCGCGCATCCTGTCCGAGCTGTTCTCCGAGCGCTTCGGCACCGTCGTCCCGGTGGAGGACCTGGGGCTGCGCCCCACCCAGCAGCCGCCCGCGTCGACCGGGGTGGACCTGCCGTGGGCGGGGCCGCAGACCGTCCAGCTGATCCACGAGTTCTCCCGCAGCGACCTGATGCTGGGCCGCCGCGGCTTCCTCGGGACCTCCCTGGCGCTGGCCGCCGGCCCCGCACTGGTCGAGCCCATGCAGCGCTGGCTGGTGCCCACCTCCGGGTCAGGGGCCGACGTCCCCCCGCCGCGCGAGCCCGGCGCCAGGGTCCGGCTCTCCGAGCCCGAGCTGCAGCTGCTGGAGGCCACCACGGTGATGTTCCGGCAGTGGGACAACCAGTGCGGCGGCGGTCTGCGCCGCAAGGCCGTGGTGGGTCAGCTGCACGAGGTCACCGACCTGCTCCAGGAGTCCCACCCGCAGTCCGTGGCCAAGCGGCTCTACCGCGTCACCGCCGAGCTCGCGGCGCTCGCCGGCTGGATGTCGTACGACGTCGGCCTGCACCCCACGGCGCAGAAGTACCTGGTCCTGGCCCTGCACGCGGCCAAGGAGGCCGAGGACCGCCCGCTGGGCGCCTTCGTCCTGTCCAGCATGAGCCGCCAGATGATCCACCTGGACCGGCCGGACGACGCACTGGAACTCATCCACCTGGCGCAGTACGGCAGCAGGGACAGCGCGAGCGCCACCACCCAGGCGATGCTCTACGCGGTGGAAGCCCGCGCCTACGCCAACATGGGCCAGGTCGGCAAGTGCCATCGCGCCGTGCGCATGGCCGAGGAGTCCTACGCTGACTCCCGGCCCGCCGAGGACCCGGACTGGATCAGCTTCTTCAACGAGGCGGAGCTCAACGCCGAGAACGCCCACTCCTACCGCGACCTGGCGTATGTGGCCGGCCGCAGCCCCACGTACGCGTCGCTCGCCCACCCGGTGATGCAGGAGGCCGTCAGGCTGTTCGCGAAGGACACCGTCCACCAGCGCGCCTACGCCCTCAACCTGATCGGCATGGCCACCGTGCACCTGCTGCAGCGCAGCCCGGAGGAGGCCGCCCACCTCACCGTCCAGGCGATCGACGTCGCCAAGAACGTGCGCTCCGAGCGGGTGAACACCCGTATCCGCAAGACCGCCGACACCGCTCTGCGCGACTTCGGCGAGGTCGCCGAGGTCGCCCAGCTCAGCGAGCGGCTGGCGGCCGACCTTTCCGAGGTCGCCGCGACCGCCTGAGCGGGCGGTCCGCACCCCCGCACGCCGGCCGCGGCCGGCCATCCCGACAGCCCGACTCGGCTCCCCCATGCCAGGTCAACCGGGTGGCCCGCCGCGGCCGGTCCTCGTCACCGGACCGGCGCCTCGTCGCGCCGCGCCGATGCGTGCCTGTGCGCGCCGATGTGCGCCGGCGTGTCCCTTCGCCGGCGTGGCGAGGTTTGCACACCCCGGCACACGCGGCACGTATACAGCTCGTCGACCGGCCCGAGGGGCGACCGAGTCGTGACGGCGTCGTCATGGGCGGCGCCCAGCGGGGCCGCGGTTCACCGTGACGTAACACGGACGACTTCTTCGTCACGGTCACGAAACACCCAATGGCGTCGACGGTAACCCGATTGGGACAACCTCAAGGCGAAAACCGGCCCATCGAGCCCGCTTCCCGTACGGGCCGTTCGGATGACGAGGAGACGCCGATGGCAGCAGGCTTCATGACGCTTGCCGCAGACAAGCCCACGCTCGACAGCGGTAGCACGGCGTTCATGCTGCTGAGTGCAGCGCTGGTGCTCGTGATGACCCCCGGCCTCGCCTTCTTCTACGGCGGCATGGTGCGGGTCAAGAGCGTGCTGAACATGCTGATGATGAGCTTCATCGCCATCGCCATCGTCACCGTGTTGTGGACGCTCTACGGCTTCAGCGTCGCATTCGACTCCGGGAACGCGTTCTTCGGCGGCTTCGACTGGGCCGGCATGCGCAACATCGGGATCAACCAGCTGTGGGACGGCTACACCATCCCGGTCTACGTCTTCGCGGTCTTCCAGCTGATGTTCGCGATCATCACACCCGCCCTCATCAGCGGCGCCCTGGCGGACCGGGTGAAGTTCACCGCCTGGACCCTGTTCGTGGCGCTGTGGGCCACGGTCGTGTACTTCCCGGTCGCCCACATGGTCTGGGCGTCCGACGGCTTCCTCTTCACCCGCGGCGTGATCGACTTCGCCGGCGGTACGGCGGTGCACATCAACGCCGGTGCCGCCGCGCTCGGCGTGATCCTCGTCATCCGCAAGCGCGTGGGCTTCAAGAAGGACCCGTTCCGGCCGCACAACCTGCCGCTGGTCATGCTCGGCGCGGCTCTGCTGTGGTTCGGCTGGTTCGGCTTCAACGCCGGCTCCTGGCTCGCCTCGGACGGCGTCGCCGCCGTGGCCTTCACCAACACCCAGGTCGCCACGGCCGCCGCGATGCTGGGCTGGCTCGCCTACGAGAAGATCAAGCACGGCTCCTTCACCACCCTGGGCGCCGCCTCCGGCGCGGTCGCCGGCCTGGTCGCCATCACCCCGGCCTGCGGCTCGGTCAGCCCGCTCGGCGCCATCGCCGTCGGTGTCATCGCGGGTGTGGCCTGCGCCGCCGCCGTCGGCCTGAAGTTCAAGTTCGGCTACGACGACTCCCTCGACGTGGTCGGCGTCCACATGGTCGGCGGCATCGTCGGCTCCCTGCTCATCGGCTTCTTCGCCACCGGCGGGGTCGGCCAGACCGCCAAGGGCGTCTTCTACGGCGGCGGCTTCGACCAGCTGTGGAAGCAATTCCTGGGCGTCGGCGTGGTGCTGGCCTACTCGCTGGTCGCCTCGGCGATCCTTGCCAAGCTCATCGACCTGGTGATCGGATTCACCGTCAGTGAGGACACCGAGGTCGCGGGCATCGACCAGGCCGAGCACGCGGAGACCGGCTACGACTTCGCGGGTGTGGCCGGCGCGGTCCGCTCCGCCCTTTCCTCCCTGGACAGCAGCAGCGGTGCCGGCACCGAGGCGGCCGGCGCCCCGTCGAAGAAGGTGGACGCGTGAAGCTCATCACCGCGGTCGTGAAGCCGCACCGGCTGGACGAGATCAAGGAGGCCCTGCAGGCCTTCGGCGTCCAGGGCCTGACGGTCACCGAGGCCAGCGGCTACGGCCGTCAGCGGGGCCACACCGAGGTCTACCGTGGTGCGGAGTACACCGTCGACCTCGTGCCCAAGATCCGCATCGAGGTGCTCGTCGAGGACGGCGACGCCGAGCAGGTGATCGATGTGATCGTCAAGGCGGCCCGCACCGGCAAGATCGGTGACGGCAAGGTCTGGAGCCTTCCGGTCGAGACCGCCGTACGGGTCAGGACCGGGGAGCGCGGCCCGGACGCACTCTGAGGACGCGGGGGCGCGGCCGGGACTCCGGCCGCGCCCCTTCGCATCACCGAACCCGAGCGGTTCCACCGCACAGCCCGCGACTGGAGACAGTGTGACGGAGAACGTCGACGCGAAAGCCCGCGACGGACACGCCCCCGCGGGCTACGCGGCGGCCCGGCTGGCCCTCCTGAACGGCGGAGGCCCGGCCGGGCCGCCGCGGCGCAAGGCGCTGGCGGGCCTCACCGACACCTGGCTCGCCGACCTCGCCCGCGGGGCGGCCGAGCGGACCGGGACGACCGGCTGGTCCCTGGTCGCCGTCGGCGGCTACGGCCGCGGCGAGCTCTCCCCGCGCAGCGACCTCGACCTGCTGCTGCTCCACGACGGCTCCGCCGGGCCCGGGGCCATCGCGGGCCTCGCCGACGGCATCTGGTACCCGGTCTGGGACCTGGGCGTCGCCCTCGACCACTCCGTCCGCACCCCCGTCGAGGCCCGCAAGACCGCGACCGAGGACCTCAAGGTGCACCTCGGCCTGCTCGATGCCCGCCACCTCGCGGGCGACGTCGCCCTCACCGCCTCCCTGCGCTCCGCCGTCCTCGCCGACTGGCGCAACCAGGCCCCCAAACGGCTGCCCGCACTCCATGAGCTCTGCCTGGAACGCGCCGAACGCCACGGCGAGCTCTCCTACCTGCTCGAGCCCGACCTCAAGGAGGCGCGCGGCGGGTTGCGCGACGCCACCGCACTGCGCGCCGTCGCCGCCTCCTGGCTCGCCGACGCGCCCCGCGAGGGCCTGGAGGGGGCGCACACCCGGCTGCTCGACGCCCGGGACGCCCTCCACCTGGCGACCGGCCGCGCCACCGACCGGCTGGCCCTGCAGGAGCAGGACCAGGTGGCCGGCGCACTCGGCCTGCTGGACGCCGACACGCTGCTGCGCCAGGTGTACGAGGCGGCCCGCACCGTCGCCTACGCGTCCGACGTGACCTGGCGCGAGGTCCGCCGGGTGCTGCGCGCCCGCCAGACGCGGCCCCGCAGGCGCGGGCTGCTCGGCCGGTCCCGCCCCGAGCAGGGGAACACGCCGGTGCGCACCCCGCTCGCCGAGGGCGTCGTGGAGCACGAGGGCGAGGCCGTCCTCGCGCTGACCGCACGGCCCGAGCGCGACCCGGTCCTGCCGCTGCGCGCGGCCGCGGCGGCCGCCGAGCACGGTGTGCCGCTGTCACTGTATGCGGTCCGCCGACTGGCCGTGGCCCAGGCGGGCCGGCCGCTGCCGGTGCCGTGGCCCGCCGAGGCCCGCGAACAGCTCGTCACGCTGCTCGGCGCGGGCGAGTCCACCGTGCAGGTGTGGGAGGCCCTGGAGGCCGAGGGCATGATCACCCGATTCCTCCCCGACTGGGAGCGGGTCCGCTGCCGCCCGCAGCGCAACGCCGTGCACGTCTGGACCGTCGACCGGCACCTCGTCGAGTGCGCGGTGCGCGCCTCGCGCCTGACCCGCCGGGTCGGACGTCCCGACCTGCTGCTCATCGCCGCCCTACTGCACGACATGGGCAAGGGCTGGCCCGGCGACCACTCCGAGGCCGGCGAAGTCATCGCCCGGGACGTCGCGGGCCGGTTCGGCTTCGGCCAAGCCGACGTGGAGACGCTGGCCCTGCTCGTCCGCCACCACCTGCTGCTGATCGAGACCGCGACCCGGCGGGACCTGGACGACCCCGCCACCGTGCAGGGCGTCGCCGACGCCGTACGCGACACCGAGACACTGGAACTGCTGCACGCCCTGACCGAGGCGGACGCCCTCGCCACCGGCCCGGCGGCCTGGAGCGCCTGGCGCGCCTCACTCGTCGGCGACCTGGTCAAACGGGTCTCCGCGGTCCTGGCGAACGGGGCGGTGCCCGAGCCCGCCGACCGCGAGCCCACCGCGGAGGAGGAGCGCCTGGCCGTCGAGGCGGCGCGCACCGCGGGCCCGGTCATCGCGCTGCACGCCCACGCCGAGCCGGACCCCGACGGCGCCGCCCCGAGGACCGCGGAGGGCGAGCCCGAACCCGTCGGCGTCGAGCTGCTGCTCGCCGTCCCGGACCGCCCGGGGCTGCTCGCCGCGGCGGCGGGCGTGCTCGCCCTGCACCGCCTCACCGTCCGCGCCGCCGACCTGCGTGCGGTCGACCCCATCGGGGAGGGCCCGGTGACGCTGCTGCGCTGGCGGGTGGCCGCCGAGTACGGCTCGCTGCCCGAGGCGGCACGGCTGCGCAACGACTTCGCCCGGGCCTTCGCCGGCTCCCTCGACATCGAGGCACGGCTGGCCGAGCGCGAGTCGGCCTATCCCCGCCGTCGCGGGGTCACGCCCCCGCCGCCGCGCGTCACCGTCGCCCCCGGCAGTTCCAGCGCCGCCACCGTCATCGAGGTCCGCGCCCATGACGCCCCCGGGCTGCTCCACCGCATCGGCCGGGCACTGGAGTCCACGGGTGTGAACGTCCGGTCGGCCCGGATCAGCACGCTCGGAGCCAACGCGGTGGACGCGTTCTACGTCACCGACACCTCGGGCGATCCGCTTCCCGACGTCAGGGCGGCCGAGGTCGCCGACGAGGTCGAGCGGGCGCTGCGCTGACGCGGTGGAGACCATCGGCGGGTCGTGCGGATACCCTTGAGGACGACTATCACCCGCCCCCGACCTGAGGATCCGCGACCGACGTGTTCGACACCCTTTCCGACCGCCTCGCAGCGACGTTCAAGAACCTCCGGGGCAAGGGCCGCCTCTCCGAGGCGGACATCGACGCCACGGCGCGCGAGATCCGCATCGCGCTGCTGGAGGCGGATGTCGCGCTGCCGGTGGTCCGTGCCTTCATCAAGCAGGTCAAGGAGCGGGCGACCGGGGCCGAGGTGTCCCAGGCGCTCAATCCCGCCCAGCAGGTCATCAAGATCGTCAACGATGAGCTCATCGGCATCCTCGGCGGCGAGACCCGGCGGCTGCGCTTCGCCAAGCAGCCCCCGACCGTCATCATGCTCGCCGGTCTGCAGGGTGCCGGCAAGACGACCCTGGCGGGCAAGCTCGGCCGCTGGCTGAAGACCCAGGGCCACACCCCGCTGCTGGTCGCAGCCGACCTTCAGCGCCCCAACGCCGTCAACCAGCTCCAGGTCGTCGCGGAGCGCGCCGGCGTCGCGGTCTTCGCACCGGAGCCCGGCAACGGCGTGGGCGACCCGGTCCAGGTCGCCAAGGACTCCATCGACCACGCGCGCAGCAAGCAGTACGACGTGGTCGTCGTCGACACCGCGGGCCGCCTCGGCATCGACGCCGAGATGATGCAGCAGGCCGCGGACATCCGGGACGCCGTGCGGCCCGACGAGATCCTCTTCGTCGTCGACGCCATGATCGGCCAGGACGCGGTCAACACCGCCGAGGCCTTCCGCGACGGCGTCGGCTTCGACGGCGTGGTGCTCTCCAAGCTCGACGGCGACGCCCGCGGTGGTGCCGCGCTCTCCATCGCGCACGTCACCGGCCGCCAGATCATGTTCGCGTCCAACGGCGAGAAACTGGACGACTTCGACGCCTTCCACCCGGACCGGATGGCCTCGCGCATCCTGGGCATGGGCGACGTCCTCAGCCTGATCGAGAAGGCCGAGCAGACCTTCAGCCAGGCCGAGGCCCAGAAGATGGCCGAGAAGCTGGCCAAGGGTCCGAAGGAGTTCACCCTCGACGACTTCCTCCAGCAGATGGAGCAGGTCCGCAAGATGGGCTCGATCTCCAAGCTGCTCGGCATGCTCCCGGGCATGGGCCAGATCAGGGACCAGATCAACAACCTCGACGAGCGCGACGTGGACCGCACGGCCGCGATCATCAAGTCGATGACCCCGGGCGAGCGCCAGGACCCCACGATCATCAACGGTTCGCGCCGCGCCCGCATCGCGCGCGGTTCCGGTTCGGACGTGAGCGCTGTGAAGAGCCTGGTGGAGCGGTTCTTCGAGGCCCGCAAGATGATGTCGCGGATGGCTCAGGGCGGCATCCCGGGGATGCCCGGCATGCCGGGCATGGGCGGCGCACGCCAGAAGAAGCAGCAGAAGAAGGCCAAGGGCAAGCGGCAGAGCGGCAACCCGCTCAAGCGGGCAGAGCAGGCGAAGGCGGACGCCGCCCGTCGCGAGCAGCAGGCCGGCGGCGCCTTCGGCCTGCCGGCCGGCCAGGAGGGCCAGAACTTCGAACTGCCCGAGGAGTTCAAGAAGTTCATGGGCTGATCCGGGCCCGGCGAGCTTCGGCGGCGGCACCCCTCGTGAGGGGGAGCCGCCGCCGTACGTGCATGATGGACCCATGCGCGTACACATTCGCCCCCCGGAGCCTGCAGACGCTGCCGCCTACCGGGAGGCGGTGCTGCGCTCCGCCGAGCACATCGGACGCTGGAACCCGGTCGAGCCGGACGGGCTGCCCGAACTGCTGCGGCGCCAGGGGCCCGCGCTGCGGACCTTCCTCGTGCTCGACGAGGAGAGCGGCGGCATCGTCGGCAAGTGCAATGTCGCCAACATCGTCATGGGGCGCTTCCGCAACGCCAGCCTGGGCTACGACAGCTACCTGCCCTTCGCCGGCACCGGGCGGATGAGCGAGGGCCTGCGGCTGGTCGTCGACCGCTGCTTCACCCCCGAACCCCGGGGGCTGGGCCTGCACCGGCTGGAGATCAACGTGCAGCCGGAGAACGAGCGCTCGGTCGCCATGGCCAAGCGCCTCGGCTTCCGCCACGAGGGCTTCACACCGCGCATGCTCTACCTGAACGACGCCTGGCGCGACCACGAGCGCTTCGCGCTCACCGCCGAGGAGTGGCCCGGGGTTCGAGGGAGCTCGGGACCGGAGTCGCCCGGGGCCTGAGGCGCCCAAGTCCGAGGCGGCCCCGGGCCTGAGGGCCCGGAGCCCGAGGCGGCCCGAGGCCTGAGGGGCGCCGGAGCGGCACTGTCCTTATTGTCAAGTTATGGGTAATCCCGTACCGCCCCGGCAGAATCCGGACGACCCATGGCGGACGGAGGGCGCGCCGCCCTCGCCGCCCACCCGGCGACGGCGCCGCCTGGGCGGCTGGGGCGGCATGATCCTGACGGCGCTCGCCGTCTTCCTCATCACCGATCTGGTGCTCTCGTTCCTCGCCGGCGGACCCCGGCCGACCACCATCTCCTACACCGAGTTCGGCCGGCAGCTCGCCGCGGACAACATCTCGAGGATCTACTCCAAGGGCGACTCCATCGAGGGAGAGCTCAAGCGCAAGCAGGACGTGCCCGGGGCGGACGAGGGCACCTTCATCCAGTTCAAGACCCAGCGGCCGGTCTTCGCCGACGACGACCTGTGGGCGACGCTGGCCAAGAACGACGTCACCGTCACCGCCGAACCCGTGGTGCAGCAGCGCGGCCTGCTCTACAACCTGCTGCTCTCGCTCGCCCCGGTGCTGCTGCTCGTCGTGCTGTGGCTCTACGTCTCCCGCAGGATGAGCAAGCTCGCGGGCGGTCTCGGGGGCCTCGGGGGCCTCGGCGGCATCGGCCGCAAGGGCCCGCCGCGGCCGGTCGTCCCCGAGGCGGGCCGCCGTACCACCTTCGCCGACGTGGCGGGCATCGACGAGGTGGAGGCCGAACTCGACGAGGTCGTCGACTACCTCAGGCGCCCGCAGGCCTACCGGGCGCTCGGAGCCCGGATGCCGCGCGGCGTGCTGCTCGCCGGACCGCCCGGCACCGGCAAGACCCTGCTCGCCCGGGCGGTGGCCGGCGAGGCGGACGTGCCGTTCTTCTCCGCCTCCGCCTCCGAGTTCATCGAGATGATCGTGGGCGTGGGGGCCGGCCGGGTGCGCGAGCTGTTCGCCGAGGCCCGCAAGGTCGCTCCGGCGATCATCTTCATCGACGAGATCGACACCATCGGCCGCGCCCGGGGCGCCGCGGGCGGCGTCGGCGGCCACGACGAGCGCGAGCAGACCCTCAACCAGATCCTCACCGAGATGGACGGCTTCTCCGGCTCCGAAGGAGTCGTCGTCATCGCCGCCACCAACCGGCCCGACGTCCTGGACCCCGCCCTGACCCGGCCGGGCCGCTTCGACCGCGTCGTCCACGTCAGTCCTCCCGACCGCGCGGGCCGCGAGGCCATCCTCCGCATCCACCTGCGTCCGGTGCCCCTGGAGAGCGACATCGACCTGACGTCGGTGGCCCGTGCCACGCCCGGCATGACCGGCGCCGAGCTCGCCAACCTCGCCAACGAGGCGGCGCTGCTCGCCGTCAAGCGCGGCAAGCGGGCCGTCGGGCAGAGCGAGCTCACCGACGCCCTGGAGAAGGTGCAGCTGGGAGCGGCACGCCCGCTCGTCATCCCGGCCGAGGAACGCCGCCGCACGGCCTACCACGAGTCCGGGCACGCCCTGCTCGGCATGCTGCACCCGGGCGCCGACCCCGTACGCAGGATCACCATCGTGCCGCGCGGCCGCGCCCTCGGCGTCACCCTCTCCACCCCCGACTCCGACCGCTACGCGTACACCGAGGAGTACCTGCGCGGCCGGATCATCGGCGCCCTCGGCGGCATGGCCGCCGAGCACGTCGTCTTCGGGGTGGTCACCACCGGCGCCGAGAACGACCTGGAGCAGGTCACGGGCGTCGTCCGGGGCATGGTCGGCCGCTGGGGGATGAGTGAGAGGATCGGCCCGCTCTCCGCGCTCCCGGCCGACTCCCAGCAGCCCTACGGACTGTCCGCCGCCCCCGCCACCCTCGACGCGATCGACACCGAGATGCGCAGGATCGTGGACGAGTGCTACGAGACGGCCTGCCGGCTGCTGAGCCGGCACCGCGAGCAACTGGACGCCCTCGCGGAGCGGCTGCTGGAGGCGGAGACGCTGGATGAGGACGAGGCGTACGCGGCGGCGGGCATCCCGCGGCTTGCGAAGGCCGAGCAGCGGTGACCCGGCCGCGGGACGCGCCGCGCTACACCACCCGGGCCACCAGGTAACGGAACACGTTCTCCATCCGGACCGTACCGTCGGCGCGCCGGTACGCGTGCAGCGCCTCGCGCAGCTCCTTGCCCACCTGGTCCTGGTCGGTGGCCGCCACGGCGGCGTCGAAGAGCCCGGTCGAGATCAGGCCGCGCACGGCGCTGTCCATGTCGGGGTAGCCGAACGGGCAGGACACCCGTCCTGAGCCGTCCGGACGCAGCCCCGCGTCCCGCGCCAGCAACTCCAGGTCGTCCCTGCCGCTGAGCCGGACCGCGGCCCCGGCGGCCCCGGCGGCCCCGGCGGGCGCTCCGGCGGTGGCGCCGCGCGGCTCGGCCAACCGGGCCGCGACCCGCAGCACCCGCCCGCTGGCGCAGCGCTCGGGCGGCCCCCAGCCCGCCAGCACGACGGGACTGCCCCGCTCGGCCAGGCCCGCCGCGGCCCTCAGCGCCGGGACCAGCGCCTCGGGCGCCGCACCCGGGTCGAGGGCGGTGACCACGGTGAACGGCGCCCCGTCCGTCGCGGACACCGCTCGCGGGCCGCCGGACACGAGCCGGGTGCGGCCGTGCGCCCGGGCCGGCGCGCCCCACTGCGGCTCGGGCAGCAGACGCTGCCGGGCCAGTGCCAGCCGCCGTTCGTCCTCCTCGCACCCCGTGACGGCGGCGCCCCGGGCCGAGGCCATCAGCAGAGCGAGGCCCGATCCGCAGCCGATGCCGAGCAGCCGGGTGCGGGGGCCGACCTCCAGCCGCTCGTGCACCGCCTCGTAGAGCGGTACGAGCATCCGCTCCTGGATCTCCGCCCAGTCACGCGCCCTGCCGTCGGTCCGGTCTGTCCGTGGGTGCCGTGCGAGCGTAAGTGTCATCGAAGCGCCCCAATCAGCCGCGTCGCAGTCTCGCCGAAAGCCTTCCTCGTACGCCCCCCGGTTACGCCGCGCATGCCGTCCGTCACGCGGCGCGCGCCCCCGGAGTCAGCCAACTCCCCTTCCGGGCCGTAGTCCAGAGGTTTGAAGGCGGGGATCGGGCGAATTCCCCGTTCCGCCGATTCACGCCCGGCGCCGCTGGCCCCGTACCATCTGCGGCATGGCAAAGGCTCCCGTACTCACGCCCCAGGCGGACGACTTCCCGCGCTGGTACCAGGACCTGATCAACAAGGCCGAACTGGCCGACAACGGCCCGGTGCGCGGCACCATGGTGATCCGACCGTACGGGTACTCGCTGTGGGAGCGGATGCAGCAGGAGATGGACGCGCGGATCAAGGAGGCGGGCGCCCAGAACGCGTACTTCCCGCTCTTCATCCCGCAGTCCTACCTGACGCGCGAGGCCGAGCACGTCGAGGGCTTCGCGCCGGAGCTGGCCGTGGTCACCCACGGCGGAGGCAAGGAGCTGGAGGAGCCGGTCGTGGTCCGGCCCACCTCCGAGACGATCATCAACGAGTACTTCTCCAAGTGGGTGCAGAGCTACCGCGACCTCCCCCTGCTGATCAACCAGTGGGCCAACGTGGTCCGTTGGGAGATGCGCTCGCGGCTCTTCCTCCGTACGAGCGAGTTCCTGTGGCAGGAGGGGCACACCGCCCACGCCACCTACGAGGACGCCCGCGACTACGCGGCGATGATCCACCGCGACGTGTACGGCGACTTCATGACCGAGGTCCTCGGCATCGACGTCGTCCTCGGCCGCAAGACCGCCCGCGAGCGCTTCGCCGGCGCGATCAACACCCTCACTCTCGAGGGAATGATGGGCGACGGCAAGGCGCTGCAGCTGGGCACCAGCCATGAGCTCGGCACCAACTTCGCCAAGGCCTTCAACACCTCCTACCTGTCGAAGGAAGGGCAGCAGGAGCTGGTCTGGCAGACCTCCTGGGGCGTGTCGACCCGCATGGTCGGCGGACTGATCATGTCCCACGGCGACGACAACGGACTGCGCGTGCCGCCGCGGCTGGCGCCGGTGCAGGCCGTCGTCCTGGCGATCAAGGGCGACGACGCGGTCGTCGCCAAGGTCCGCGAGATCGGCGACCGGCTCAAGGCCGCGGGCGTGCGCGTCCAGGTCGACGTGCGCACCGACACCCCGTTCGGCCGGCGCGCCGTGGACTGGGAGCTCAAGGGCGTCCCCGTCCGGGTCGAGGTCGGCCCCCGAGACCTGGAGAACGGCACCGCGATGCTCGCCCGGCGCATCCCCGGGGGCAAGGAGCCGGTGGCGATCGACGAACTGGCCGCGCTGCTGCCCAAGGTGCTGGAGGAGGACCAGGCCACGCTGCTGCGCCAGTCCCGCGAGCGCCGCGAGTCCCGCACGGTCGACGTCGCGACGATCGCCGAGGCCGCCGAGGCCGCGGCCACAGGCTGGGCCCGCATCCCGTGGGCGGACCTCGGCCCGGAGGGCGAGGCCAAGCTGGCCGAGCAGGGCGTGTCCGTGCGCTGTCTGGTCACCGCGGAGGGCCAGGTGCCGGAAACGGACGACGCGCCGGGTACCGTCGCGATCGTCGCGCGGGCATACTGACCGTCAGCCGACCGCCGATTGACTGAAAAGCGACGTACGTAATCGGCGGTACGTCCGGGCTTGAGGCGGGTGCGTGACTTCTCCGCTGTCCTCCGCACCCGCCCTCGGCCGTACGCATCATCCGGAACTGACCAGTACGTGCAAAATATTTGGGATGGCCCGGAATCGGAACACTGGGCGGCCCCGGCTCGTTGTCACGACGTGAGCACGACACCACCAGTCCTCGCCGCCGAGCTGGCAGTCGCTTGGGCCGACATTCAACGGCACCACCCCGAACTGCCCGACCTGGCCGCCCCCGAGTCCCTGATCGGAGAGTCCTCGTCCGCGTGCGGCACGGAGCTCTCCTTCGAGCGCCTGCTGCACGAGGCCGTCCACGGAGTCGCCGCCGCGCGCGGCGTTCGGGACACCTCGCGGGCGGGCCGCTACCACAACCGTCGCTTCCTGGCCATCGCCGACGAGCTCGGCCTGGACCACTCCGAGGAGCCGCATCCGAGCAGCGGCTTCTCCCTGGTCCAGATGCGCCCGGAGACGAAGAAGCGCTACCGGGCGACGATCGACCGTCTGCAGCGCGCGCTCAGAGCCCACACCGCGGCGACCGCCGCCGACACCACGCGCAGCTTCCGCGGGCCCGCGGCACGGCACGGCTCCTCGGGTGGAGGCGTACGCGTGAAGGCGGTCTGCGACTGCGGGCGCAACGTCCGGGTCGTGCCGTCCGTGCTCGCGCAGGCGCCGATCGTCTGCGGGGCGTGCGGTACACCCTTCCGGATCCCGGAGGCCGCGGCGGTCGCGTGAGCGCCCGCCGCCCCGCCGCGGCGCGGTGACGCACGGTGTGACGGAGCGGCATCGGGCGGCCGAACGCACGGTGCGGCGGGACCATGGGCGCGGCGGCACGGGGGAAGCCGCCGGTGCGGTCGCCGCCGTACGGTGGCCTGCCCGCCGTATGGCAGAATGGTCAGCTGAGCACTCGGCAGCCGTGCAGGACCCCTCTCTCCTTCGGCTGACGCGTCCGTCGGGCAACCGGCTCCACAACCCCACGTGGTGTTCCGGCCTGCCCAACCACGTCAACACCAGGAGAACCCACTCCCGTGGCAGTCAAGATCAAGCTGAAGCGTCTGGGCAAGATCCGTTCGCCTCACTACCGCATCGTCGTCGCCGACTCCCGCACCCGCCGTGACGGCCGGGCCATCGAGGAGATCGGTCTGTACCACCCGGTCCAGAACCCGTCGCGCATCGAGGTCGACGCCGAGCGCGTCGCGTACTGGCTGGGTGTCGGCGCGCAGCCGACCGAGCCCGTGCTCGCCATCCTGAAGAAGACCGGCGACTGGCAGAAGTTCAAGGGCGAGCCGGCTCCGGCCCCGCTCCTGGTCGCCGAGCCCAAGGCGGACAAGCGCGCCCTCTTCGAGGCCGCCGCCAAGGACGCCGGTGACGAGCCCAAGGGTGAGGCCATCACCCAGAAGGCCAAGAAGTCCGACAAGAAGGACGAGGCCGCCGAGGCGGCCGAGTCGACCGAGGCCTGATCGTGCTCGAGGAGGCCCTCGAGCACCTGGTCAAGGGCATCGTCGACAATCCCGACGAGGTGCAGGTCGCCGCGCGCACCCTGCGCCGCGGGAAGGTCCTCGAGGTCCGGGTGCACCCCGACGACCTCGGCAAGGTGATCGGCCGCAACGGCCGCACCGCCCGCGCCCTGCGCACCGTCGTGGGCGCGATCGGCGGACGAGGCGTACGCGTCGACCTCGTCGATGTGGACAACGTCCGCTGAGGTACGCAGCACCGGCACGGGCCGGGGGTGGCACTTGGGCCGCCCCCGGCCCGCGGCCTTATCCGACACGTGAGCACAGGAGCGCGAAGAAGTGCAGCTGGTAGTGGGACGCATCGGCCGCGCCCATGGCATCAAGGGCGAGGTCTCCGTGGAGGTGCGCACCGACGAGCCCGAACTGCGGCTCGCCCCGGGCGCCGTGCTCGTCACGGACCCGGCCTCGGCCGGCCCGCTCACCGTGGAGACCGGTCGCGTGCACAGCGGCCGGCTGATGCTGCGCTTCGCGGGGGTCAAGGACCGCAACGGCGCCGAGGCGCTGCGCAACGTCCTGCTGATCGCCGAGGTCGATCCGGAGGAGACGCCCGAGGACCCCGAGGAGTTCTACGACCACCAGCTGGTCGACCTCGACGTGGTCACGGCCGACGGCACCGAGATCGGCCGGATCAAGGAGATCTCCCACCTGCCGTACCAGGACCTGCTGGTCGTCGAACGGCCGGACGGCAGCGAGGTCATGGTGCCCTTCGTCGCCGAGATCGTCCCCGAGATCGACCTCGAGCGGCAGCGGGCGGTCGTCACCCCGCCGCCCGGCCTGCTGGACGAGGCCGAGGCGGAGCAGTAGGACCATGCGCATCGACGTCGTCACGATCTTCCCCGAGTACCTGGAACCGCTCAACGTCTCCCTGGTCGGCAAGGCCCGGGCGCGCGGGCAGCTGGACGTACGCGTCCACGACCTGCGCGAGTGGACCCATGACCGGCACAACACGGTCGACGACACCCCGTACGGCGGCGGGCCCGGCATGGTCATGAAGCCCGAGCCATGGGGTGAGGCCCTGGACTCGGTCCTGGCGTCGGGCGAGGGGGAGCCCGTGCTCGTCGTCCCCACCCCGAGCGGCCGCCCGTTCACCCAGGAACTCGCGGTGGAACTGTCCGGGAAGCCCTGGCTGGTGTTCACCCCGGCCCGCTACGAGGGGATCGACCGCCGGGTCATCGAGGAGTACGGCGAGCGGCTCGACGTCCGCGAGGTCTCCATCGGCGACTATGTGCTGGCCGGCGGCGAGGCCCCGGTCCTGGTGATGGTGGAGGCGGTCGCCCGTCTGCTGCCGGGCGTGCTCGGCAACGCCGAGTCCCACCGCGACGACTCCTTCGCCCCCGGCGCCATGGCCGACCTGCTGGAGGGCCCGGTCTACACCAAACCCCCGGTCTGGCGCGACCGCGGGGTGCCGGAGGTGCTGCTCAGCGGCCACCACGGCAAGGTCGCCCGCTGGCGCCGCGACGAGGCCTTCCGCCGTACCTCGCAGAACCGCCCCTACCTGATCGAGCGCTGCGACCCGGCGAGCCTGGACAAGAAGGACCGCTCGATGCTCGCCGCACTCGGCTGGGTCGTCGGCGAGGACGGGCGATTTGGGCGTCTGCCGGAGTCCGTGGAAGAATAGGCGGCTGCTGCTGTGCGTCCGGCGTGCGCCCCTGCCACAGGGGGACATGACGCCCGTCCGACGCCGCGGCACCTGTCTCACCACCACGATCCGCCGATGACCTGTGGCATGGGCGAAGAAAGCAGACGAACATGTCCCACCTGCTCGACTCCGTCGACGCCGCGTCGCTGCGCAGCGACGTCCCGGCCTTCCGCCCGGGTGACACCGTCAACGTCCACGTCCGCGTGATCGAGGGCAACCGCTCCCGCGTTCAGCAGTTCAAGGGCGTTGTCATCCGCCGCCAGGGTTCCGGCGTCCGTGAGACCTTCACGGTGCGCAAGGTCTCCTTCAGCGTCGGCGTCGAGCGTACCTTCCCGGTGCACAGCCCGATCTTCGAGAAGATCGAGCTCGTGACCCGCGGTGACGTGCGTCGCGCGAAGCTGTACTACCTCCGTGAGCTGCGCGGCAAGGCCGCGAAGATCAAGGAGAAGCGCGAGCGCTGAGCCCGTCGGGAGTTCAGCGGAGCCCTATAGGCTCTGCGCTCGATGGACACAGAGGCACACCTTCCGGAGCGCGGCCGCGCCGATTCCGCCGAACGGCGGGACGAGTGGTCGCGCTTCGGCGCATCCACGGGGCGCTACGCGCTGCTCGTCGGGGTGGCCGCCGCGGTGGTCGCGCTGGTCGGCGCGTTCGTGGCGCAGCCCTTCGAGATCCCCAGCGGGTCGATGGAGAACACCCTGCGCGCGGGGGACCGCGTACTCGTCAACAAGCTGGCGTACCGCTTCGGCGGGGAGCCGGCCAGAGGCGACATCGTGGTCTTCGACGGCAAGGGGTCGTTCGTACAGCACTCCAGCGGGACCGACTTCGTCAAGCGGGTCATCGGGGTCGGAGGGGACCGGGTCACCTGCTGCGACGCCCAGGGCAGGATCACCGTCAACGGGCACCCGCTGGACGAGACCTATCTTCATCCCGGGGACACGCCGTCCCGGGTAGCGTTCGACATCGAGGTTCCGAAGGGGAGGCTGTGGGTGATGGGTGACCACCGTGCCGACAGCCGGGATTCCCGTGACCACCTCGGCGACCCCGGAGGGGGCACGGTTCCGGTCGACCAGGTGATCGGCCGGGCGGAGGCGACCATATGGCCGCTGGGCCGCCGCCGGACACTGGGCGGCGGCCATGGGTAGCCGCGGCCGGGCGCGCGCCGACCGGCCTGGTCGTGCCGAGCACCTGGGCGAGGAGCCCGCAGGTCCGCGCAGGAGCGGCGGCCGCGCTGAGCGGCGCAAACTGGCGCGGAAGGTCAAGCGCAGGCGGCGCCGTTCCGCCGCCAAGGAGATACCCCTGCTGATCGGGGTCGCGCTGTTGATCGCACTGGTGCTCAAGACCTTCCTGCTGCAGGCCTTCGTCATCCCGTCCGGCTCGATGGAGCAGACGATCAGGATCGGCGACCGCGTGGTCGTCGACAAGCTCACTCCGTGGTTCGGCGCCCGTCCGCAGCGCGGCGACGTGGTGGTGTTCAAGGATCCCGGCAACTGGCTCGACGGGGAGCAGGCCCAGCCGGGCGAGGACCCGGTGGTCGTCAAGCAGATCAAGGAGGTCCTCACCTTCATCGGGCTGCTGCCGTCGGCGGACGAGCAGGACCTGATCAAGAGGGTGGTCGCGGTCGGCGGAGACACGGTGAAGTGCTGCGACGACCAGGGGAGGATCACCGTCAACGGGACCCCGCTGGACGAGCCGTACGTCCATCCGGGAAATCCGCCGTCGGAGATCGACTTCTCGGTCAAGGTCCCGCCGAACCGGCTCTTCGTGATGGGGGACCACCGCTCCAGCTCGGCGGACTCCCGCCTGCACCTCCAGGATCCCGGCAACGGCACCGTGCCCGAGAACCTGGTGGTGGGCAGGGCCTTCGCCGTGGCCTGGCCGATCGCGCACTGGGCGGGACTGAGGGAGCCTGCCACCTTCTCGCATGTCGCCGCGCCGGGGGGCTCGGGCGCGTCTGACGCCCGGGCGGGCCCGGGAGTGGCAACATCCAACAATCGGCAAGGAATGGACCCGCTCCCGACTCCTGCGGAACTCCCGCTCGTTATGGGAGTCGTGGGCTTGCGCCGCATAGGGCGTGGGCGACAGCGCGTAAGCGGAGTAGGCGGAGTGAGGAGTAGATGTGGGGGACCTGGTGGTCGGCGCAAGGTCCGGACGCGGAGAGCCGGAGGATCGGGAACCCACGTCGGGCGACTCCAGGCACGAGGGCGAGGCGCCGCTCGGAAGACAGAACCCGGATGCGGGCGCGGAGACCTCCGAAGAGGCGAGTGCCGCGAACGACCGCGACGGCGGCGGTAAGAAGAAGCAGCAGCGCTCGTTCTGGAAGGAACTGCCGCTGCTGATCGTCATCGCCCTGGTGCTCGCCTGGCTGATCAAGACGTTCCTGCTGCAGGCGTTCTCGATTCCCTCGGCGTCGATGGAGGACACGCTCAAGATCGGTGACCGTGTCGTCGTCGACAAGCTGACGCCCTGGTTCGGGTCGGAGCCCGAACGCGGCGAGGTCGTCGTCTTCCACGACCCGGGCGGCTGGCTCGGCGAGACGGCCCCGGTGCAGACCAACCCCGTCACGGACGCTGTCCGAAAGGGACTGAGCTTTGTCGGCCTCATGCCGTCCGCGGAGGAGAAAGACCTGATCAAGCGGGTCATCGCGGTCGGCGGTGACACGGTGGAGTGCAAGGGCACCGGCCCGGTCAAGGTCAACGGCAAGGCGCTGGACGAGCCGTACATCTACCCGGGGAACACCCCGTGCGGCGACCGTCCCTTCGGACCGATCAAGGTCCCGGAGGGCCGCATCTGGGTCATGGGCGACCACCGGCAGGACTCCCTGGACTCCCGCTACCACCAGGACCTGCCGGGCAAGGGGACGGTCTCGGTGGACGAGGTCGTCGGCCGCGCGGTCGCCGTGGTCTGGCCCATCGGCAACTGGGCCACCCTGCCCGTGCCGAGCACCTTCGACCAGCCCGGCATCAACTCGGCGGCCGCCGCTGCGCCCGCCGCGGGGCTTCCGGCCGCCGGCGGACTGGCCGGTGCGGTGCCTCTGGTGATGTGGCGGCGGCGCCGTCTGCTCAAGCCGTGAAGCCCGGTCACCTCAACCGTGAGGCGCTCGGTCACCGGTCGGGTGGCCGGGGCCCCGCTGAGGTGACCGGCTCTCGTGAGGTGACCGGCCCCTCGTGAGGTGACCGGGCTGCCCCCGCTCCATACCCCCGGGTAGGGTGCGGACGCATGAGCACGAGCACAGGCGCGGGCGAGCGGGCGGCGACGGGGCGAGCGGGCGGCGAGGGCGGCGGACGGGCCGGACGGATGATCTCCGGTGCGGCCGTCGCCCTCGGCTGCGTTCTCTTCCTGGGCGGTTTCGGCTGGATGGCGCTTGTCTACCGGCCGTACACCGTCCCCACCGGTTCCATGACCCCGACCGTGGACGCGGGCGACAAGATCCTCGCCCAGCGGATCGACGGCTCCGAGGTGCGGCGCGGGGACATCGTCGTCTTCAGCGACCCGCTGTGGGGCGACGCGCCCATGCTGAAGCGGGTCGTGGCGGTCGGCGGGGACGAAGTGGCCTGCTGTGACAAGCAGGGACGGCTGATGGTCGACGGCAGGCCGGTCGACGAGCCGTACCGACTGAACACCCGGGACCCGGCCTCGCCGATGTCCTTCTCGGCCAGGGTGCCCCGGGGCAGCCTGTTCATGATGGGCGACAACCGGGCGACGTCCGAGGACTCCCGCCTGCGCCTCGGTGACGCCGCCAACGGCTCGGTGCCGCGCGCCGCGGTGGTGGCGCGGGTCGACGGCGTCGTCTGGCCGCTCGGCCGCGCCGCCATGGCCCCCCGGACGGGCGCCTTCGCGGCTCTGCCGGGCGGCGGTCCCTCCGCTCCCGGTCCGCTGCGCACGGGGGGCGCGGCGATAGTGGCGGGCGCGGTCCTGATCCTCGCGGGGGCGGCCTACGGTCCGGTCGCGGACCGGGCCCGGCGGCGGAGGGCGGTGTGACGACGATGCGACGGCGTGCGGCGCGGGTCGTCCTGCTCGACCCCGAGGACCGGATCCTGCTGCTGCACGGGTACGAGCCGGACGATCCGGCCGTCACCTGGTGGTTCACCCCGGGCGGCGGCGTGGAGAGCGGCGAGAGCCTTGAGGCGGCGGCGCGCCGGGAGCTGGCGGAGGAGACCGGGATCACCACGGCCCTGCTGGGGCCGGTGCTGTGGGAGCGCTCGTGCGCCTTCGCCTTCGACGGCCGGTACTGGGAACAGGACGAGTGGTACTTCCTGGCCCGGACCGACGACCTCCGGGTGCACACGCGCGGCCTCACCGAGCTGGAGCGGCGCAGCGTGGACGGCCTGCGATGGTGGACCTGCGAGGAACTGCTCGCCTCGCATGAGACGGTGTACCCGACCAGGCTCGCCGAGCTGCTGCGCAGGCTGCTCGACGAGGGCCCCCCGTTGTCCCCGATTCACCTGGGGACGGAGCGTGACTGACGCACAATGGGGGGACGTACGGCTGAAGGGGAACATGCCATGAGCGCCGAGGACCTCGAGAAGTACGAGACCGAGATGGAGCTGAAGCTCTACCGGGAGTACCGGGACGTCGTCGGCCTGTTCAAATACGTGATCGAAACGGAGCGCCGTTTCTATCTCACCAATGACTACGAGATGCAGGTGCACTCCGTCCAGGGCGAGGTGTTCTTCGAGGTCTCCATGGCTGACGCGTGGGTGTGGGACATGTACCGGCCGGCCCGCTTCGTCAAGCAAGTGCGCGTGCTGACGTTCAAGGACGTGAACATCGAGGAGCTCAACAAGGCGGACCTCGACCTGCCCTCGGACGACTCCGGCTTCAACGGCTGAGGCTGGCTGGAACCCGGCCGGAACCCGGCCGAGGCCGGCGGAGGCCTGCGAGGCCGGCCCGGTTGTCCACAGGCTCGGGACAAGATCGTCTTTCGGCTGCCACCTCCCTCACAGTGAGTGACGGAGGTGGTACGGATGAACGCCCGAGGGGCTTTCGGACGTTACGGCGAGGAACTGGCGGCACGGTCGCTGACCGAGGCCGGGATGACGGTGCTGCAGCGGAACTGGCGGTGCCGGCACCGCGAACGCCACGGCGAGATCGACATCGTCGCGGCCGACGGGGACGCACTCGTGGTGTGCGAGGTGAAGGCGCGCGCCGAGAGGTGCGGTGAGCACCCGATGGCCGCCGTCACCCCGCGCAAGACCGAGCGGCTTCGGCGACTGGCCGAATGCTGGCTCGCCGACCACGGTGGACCACCGCCGGGCGGTGTGCGGATCGACGTGGTCGGCATCGTGCTGCCCATGCGGGGCGCCGCCCGCGTCGAGCACGTGCGGGGGGTGGCGTGATGGGCTTCGCCCGCACGTGCTCGGTGGCGCTGCTGGGGGTGGAGGGCGTCGTCGTCGAGGTCCAGGCGGACCTCGAGGCGGGGGTGCCGGCGTTCACCTTGGTGGGCCTGCCGGACAAGAGCCTCAGCGAGAGCCGGGACCGGGTCCGCGCCGCCATCGTGAACAGCGGTGAGAGCTGGCCGCAGAAGAAGCTCACGGTCGGCCTCAGCCCGGCCTCCGTCCCCAAGAGCGGCAGCGGCTTCGACCTGGCGGTGGCCTGCGCCGTCCTGGCCGCGAACGACCGCGTCGCGCCACCCGACATCGCCGACCTGATGATGATCGGCGAGCTCGGCCTCGACGGCCGGGTCCGCCCCGTTCGCGGGGTGCTGCCCGCGGTGCTCGCCGCCGCCGACGCCGGGTACCGACACGTCGTGGTGCCCGAGCGCACGGTCGCCGAGGCATCGCTCGTACCGGGCGTCTCCGTGCTCGGGGTGCGCAGCCTGCGGCAGCTGATCGCCCTGCTCAACGACGAACTCGCCCCGGAGGAGGACGAGGAGCCCGCTGAAGGGCGGCCCGACCCGATGCTGGCCGGCCTCACCCTGCCCGGCGTCGGCCAGGGCGCCGGGCTCACCGACACCGGCACCCCCGATCTGGCCGAGGTCGCGGGCCAGGGAGCGGCCAGGACAGCCCTGGAGGTCGCCGCCGCCGGCGGCCATCACATCTACCTCAAGGGGCCGCCCGGCGCGGGCAAGACGATGCTGGCGGAGCGGCTTCCCGGGCTGCTGCCCCCGCTCACCCGGCAGGAGGCGGTGGAGGTCACCGCCGTTCACTCGGTGGCCGGCATCCTGCCCGCGGGCCGGCACATGGTGGACCAGCCGCCGTACTGCGCGCCGCACCACTCGGCGACCATGCAGTCCCTCGTCGGCGGCGGGAACGGGCTGCCGCGGCCGGGCGCCGTCTCGATCGCCCACCGGGGAGTGCTCTTCCTCGACGAGGCGCCCGAGTTCAACGGTCAGGTGCTCGACGCGCTGCGCCAGCCCCTCGAGTCGGGGCACGTGGTGATCGCCAGGGCCGCCGGAGTCGTCCGCCTTCCGGCGCGCTTCCTGCTCGTGCTCGCCGCCAACCCGTGCCCCTGCGGAAGGTTCGGCGCCCCCGGCGGCATGTGCGACTGCCCGCCGAGTTCGATCCGCCGCTACCAGGGGCGCCTGTCGGGACCGCTCCTGGACCGGGTCGACCTGCGGGTGGAGGTGGAGGCCGTCAGCCGCTCCGAGCTGATCGGCGGCGCCGGCACCGGCGAGTCCACCGCGGTGGTCGCCGCGCGGGTGCGGGAGGCCCGGGAGCGCGCCGCCGCCAGGTACCGGAACACACCCTGGCGGCTCAACAGCCAGGTCCCCGGTCACGAGCTGCGCACCCGCTGGGCCGTGGCGCCGGGGGCCCTGCGCTGCGCCGAACGCGACATGGAGCGCGGACTGCTCACCGCACGAGGGCTCGACCGGGTCCTGCGGGTGGCCTGGACGGTCGCCGACCTCGCCGGCCGTGACCGGCCGGCCGGCGTCGACATGGAACGCGCCCTGGAGCTGCGCACCGGGGTGCGCCGCGGCATGGCGACGGCGACGGGGGAAGCGTGATGACACCGCCGGCAACAGCGGGCATGGACGGGGCAGAGGCCGTGCCGGACCGCGGGGAGGAGCCGCCCCCGACACCCGAGGAGCGCCTGGCCCGGGCCGCCGTGACGCGGATCGCCGAGCCCGGCGACGAGCTCGTCGCGACCTGGCTGCGCGCGCTCGGCCCCGTCGAGACGGTGAGGGCGCTGACCGCCGGGGAGCAGCTGCCCGGCGCGGGGGAGCGGCGCACCGCCGGGTACACCCTGCGCGCCCGCAGAGCGGACCCGGAGCGGGACCTGGCGGCGGCCGGGGCCACGGGCACCCGTTTCGTGTGTCCTGGTGACGCGGACTGGCCGCGGCAGCTCGACGACCTGGGTGACGGGCGTCCGCACGGGCTGTGGGTGCGCGGCGGCGCCCGCTTGCGGATGTGGGCGCTGCGGTCGGTCGCCGTCGTGGGGGCCCGCGCCTGCAGCGACTACGGCTCCCACATGGCGGCGTCTCTCGGCGCCGACCTGGCGGAGGCCGGCTGGGTCACCGTCTCCGGGGCCGCCTACGGAATCGACGGCGCCGCGCACCGCGGCGCGCTGTCCGCGGCGGGGGCGACCGTCGGGGTCGTCGCCTCCGGAGTGGATGTGCCGTATCCGCCGGGTCATGCCGAGTTGATCGGACGCATCGCCGAACAGGGCCTGCTCATCGGTGAACTGCCGCCCGGGTCGCATCCCACCCGCAGCCGCTTCGTGCTCCGCAACCGGGTGATCGCCGCGCTCACCCGGGGCACCGTCGTCATCGAGGCCCAGTACCGCAGCGGCTCCCTGATCACTGCCCGCCGGGCCCGTGAGCTGGGCCGTTTCGTCATGGGAGTCCCCGGTCCCTGCACCTCGGCGCTGTCCCAGGGAGTCCACGAGCTGCTGCGCGCCGACGGGGTCCTGGTCACCGGCGCCGCCGACGTCATCGAGCTCGTGGGCCGCATCGGCGAGGACCTCGCGCCCGAGCGCCGCGGTCCGGTGCTGCCGCGGGATCTGCTGCCACCCGCCGCCGCCCGGGTGCTGGAAGCCCTGCCCGCGCGGGGCGGGGCCGGATGCGAGGAGCTGGCCGTGGCCGCGGGGAGCACCCCCGACGACACCCTCACCAGGCTCCATGAGCTGCACGCTCTCGGGTTCGTCGAACGGGACGGCCCGCGCTGGAGGTTGGCGCAGAGCCGCGGGGCGGCCCCCGAGACCGCAGGGGGGTGCCAAGCCGACACGCTCTCCCGGTGAACACACCATCAGGTGACAGGACGGTCTTGACCTGGGAACCCCTGGTGGCGAGGTTGTGGGGACGCCCGGACGTCGCCCTGAGCGACGGTTCCATCACGCTACGCTCAGGGAGGTTCGCTTCCCGCCCGCCCCTCAGGTCAACGCAGAACGGCTCAGATCGACGCATGCACCGGCACACTCCCGGGCACGAAGGCAGCACGGCGGCGACCGCCGTCACCGGAAACCCCCGGCCGCCCGCCCCCACCTCGCTCGACGCGTTGTGGCGGACCTACAAGGCCACGGGGGACGCACGTCTGCGCGAGCAGCTGATCCTGCACTACTCGCCCCTGGTGAAGTATGTGGCCGGACGTGTGAGCGTCGGCCTGCCCGCCAATGTGGAACAGGCCGACTTCGTCTCCTCCGGGGTCTTCGGGCTCATCGACGCCATCGAGAAGTTCGACCCGGAACGCGCGATCAAGTTCGAGACCTATGCGATCACCCGGATCCGGGGAGCCATGATCGACGAGCTGCGCGCCCTGGACTGGATCCCGCGCTCGGTGCGTCAGAAGGCCCGCGCCGTCGAGCGCGCCTACGCCACCCTCGAGGCCTCGCTGAGGCGCACCCCGAGCGAGTCGGAGGTCGCCGCCGAGATGGGTATCGCTCTGGAGGAGCTGCACGGGGTCTTCAGCCAGCTCTCCCTCGCCAACGTCGTCGCCCTGGAGGAACTCCTCCACGGGGGCGCCGAGGGCGGCGACCGGCTCACCCTCGTCGACACCCTGGAGGACACCGGCGCCGACAACCCCGTCGAGGTCGCCGAGGACCGCGAGCTGCGCCGGCTGCTCGCCCGCGCCGTCAACACCCTGCCCGAGCGCGAGAAGACCGTGGTCACCCTCTACTACTACGAGGGGCTCACCCTCGCCGAGATCGGACAGGTGCTCGGGGTCACCGAGAGCAGGGTGAGTCAGATCCACACCAAATCCGTTCTGCAACTGCGCGCCAAACTGGCCGACGTCGGCCGTTGACGCCGCTTTCCCGAGGGGTGCGCTCGGCGGGCGCACCCCTTCCGTACAGTGGTGAGGTGCCCAAGATTCGAGCGGCCTCGGTGGCCGAGCACCGGTCGATGCAGCGCGACGCCCTGCTGGACGCCGCGCGCAGTCTGCTCTCCGAGGGCGGGACAGAGGCCCTGACCTTCCCCGCGCTGGCTGAGCGCACCGGGCTCGCCCGGTCCTCCGTCTACGAGTACTTCCGCTCCCGTGCCGCCGTCGTCGAGGAGCTGTGCGCCGTCGACTTCCCCGTCTGGGCGGCCGAGGTCGAGGCGGCCATGGCGGGCGCCTCGACCTCGGCCGAGGCCAAGATCGAGGCCTACGTCCGCAGCCAGCTCGCGCTCGTCGGAGACCGCCGGCACCGGGCCGTGGTCGCCATCTCCGCGGGCGAACTCGACGCAGGCGCCCGCGAGAGGATCCGCGCCGCCCATGGCGGTCTGGTCGCCATGGTCGTCGAGGCGCTCGCCGCACTCGGCCACCGAGAGCCGAGGCTCACCGCGATGCTGCTCCAAGGCGTCGTCGACTCCGCCGTGCGCCGGATCGAGCTCGGCGCCGCGGAGGAGCCCGACACCATCGCCGACGCGGCCGTCACCATGGCCCTGCACGGGGTCCTGGGCTGACCCGCGCCCGGCCGGCCCGCGCCGCCGTCCGCCGGGCCGCCACCCCGTCCGGACCCTCCGGCACGGGCACCCCGAAGACCGGCAGCAGCCGCGACGGCCCGCCGTGCAGCATCGGGTCCGGCAGCAGCGACAGCGGGTCGAGGTAGAGCTCCCCGCGCAGCAGCCCCCAGTGCAGACAGCCGCCGGGGCAGTGCCACGGCCCCTCGGCGAGCGCCCCCACCACCTGTCCCGCGCCGACCTCGTCGCCCACCGCGACCGAGGGGCGCACCGGTTGGTACGTGATGCGCAAGCCGTCCGCGAGCTCGATCGCCACCACCCCGCGCCCCGCCACCTCCCCGGCGTACGACACCCTGCCGGGCGCCGCGGCGCGCACCGGTGCGCCGGGTCCCGCGCGCAGGTCCACCCCGCGGTGCCCCGCCGCCCATGGCACTGCGGGCGGATCGAAACCCCGCTCCACGACCGGTCGCCGCTCCCCACCGGACGGGGCCACGGGCCAGGCCCGGCCCGCGCCGCCGCCGTCAGGAACGACCGGTGCCCGGACAGCGGCGCCCACCGGGTGCGCAAGCCCTCCGAACCATGTCAGTACCGCCAACGCCACCACCGCACATGTCCTCATGCACCTACGGTGACGCCTTTCGCGGCGGTCGGACGATCATGGAACGGTGCCTGTGGACAACTCCGGGCGGGGTCCGGTCCCCAGGGACGATGTCGCCCGCCGCTCCGGCGGTCCCGTACACTTTCCATGGCGATCCGGGTCACCGGGTCGACTTCGCACGCCCCGCCACCGCCCTACAGGGAGCGGTGGACGCGCTCCTCGGTCCCTCGTGGCACGGCGCGTTCGGGGCGTCAGGCGTGGCCGTCGTCCGGCGGTCGCGAAAACCGAGTACCCCTAGGAGTACGGCCATGGCCGTCGTCACGATGCGGGAGCTGCTGGAAAGCGGCGTCCACTTCGGGCACCAGACCCGCCGCTGGAACCCGAAGATGAAGCGCTTCATCTTCACCGAGCGCAACGGCATCTACATCATCGACCTGCTCCAGTCGCTGTCGTACATCGACCGCGCCTACGAGTTCGTCAAGGAGACCGTCGCGCACGGCGGCACCATCCTCTTCGTCGGCACGAAGAAGCAGGCCCAGGAGGCCATCGCCGAGCAGGCGACCCGCGTCGGCATGCCCTACGTCAACCAGCGCTGGCTGGGCGGCATGCTCACCAACTTCTCGACCGTCTACAAGCGCCTGCAGCGCCTGAAGGAGCTCGAGGAGATCGACTTCGAGGACGTGGCCGCCTCCGGCCTCACCAAGAAGGAGCTCCTGGTCCTCTCCCGTGAGAAGGAGAAGCTGGAGAAGACGCTGGGCGGCATCCGCGAGATGCAGAAGGTGCCGAGCGCCGTCTGGATCGTGGACACCAAGAAGGAGCACATCGCCGTCGGTGAGGCGCGCAAGCTGCGCATCCCGGTCGTCGCGATCCTCGACACCAACTGCGACCCCGACGAGGTCGACTACAAGATCCCGGGCAACGACGACGCGATCCGCTCCGTCACCCTGCTGACCCGTGTGATCGCCGACGCCGTCGCCGAGGGCCTCATCGCCCGCTCCGGTGCCGCCACCGCCGGTGACAAGGCCGAGGGTGAGCCGCTGGCCGCCTGGGAGCGCGAGCTGCTCGAGGGCGACAAGGCGAAGGCCGAGGAGACCGCCGCCGACGCGGCTGCGGGCGACACCGCCGAGGCCGCTCCGGCCGAGGCCGCCGAGGCGCCCGCCGCCGACGCCGAGCAGGCCTGAGCCTCAGCCCGCCTTCCGATGCGTGTGAGGACGGCGGGGGCTTCGGCCCCCGCCGTCCGTCCGTAGAACCACCGCTCACCGGATCCACCGACTTCCGAGAAGAGACTGACAGACCATGGCGAACTTCACCGCCGCCGACGTCAAGAAGCTCCGCGAGCTGACCGCCGCGGGCATGATGGACTGCAAGAAGGCGCTCGAGGAGGCCGAGGGCGACCTGGACAAGGCCGTCGAGATCCTCCGCGTCAAGGGCCAGAAGGGCGTCACCAAGCGCGAGGGCCGCTCCGCCTCCAACGGCGCCGTGGTGTCCCTGATCGCCGGTGACAACAGCGAGGGTGTCCTCGTCGAGCTCAAGTGCGAGACCGACTTCGTCGCCAAGGGCGACAAGTTCGTCGCCACCGCCGACGCGATCGCCGCCCACGTCGCCGCCACCAAGCCGGCCGACCTGGAGGCGCTGCTCGCCTCCGAGATCAAGGACGGCCAGACCGTCCAGGCCTTCGTCGACGAGGCCAACGCCACCCTCGGCGAGAAGATCGTGCTGGACCGCTTCGCGCAGTTCACCGACGGCTACGTCGCCTCCTACCTGCACCGCACCAGCCCGGACCTGCCCCCGCAGGTCGGCGTCCTGGTCGAGCTGGACAAGGAGAACGCCGAGGTCGCCAAGGACGTCGCGCAGCACATCGCCGCCTTCGCCCCCACCTTCCTGTCCCGCGAGGACGTGCCGGCCGAGACCGTCGAGAACGAGCGTCGGGTCGCCGAGGCCACCGCCCGCGAGGAGGGCAAGCCTGAGGCCGCCCTGTCGAAGATCGTCGAGGGCCGCGTCAACGGCTTCTTCAAGGAGAACGTCGTTCTCGAGCAGGCCTTCGCCAAGGACAACAAGAAGACCGTCCAGAAGGTGCTCGACGAGGCCGGCGTCTCGCTGAAGCGCTTCGCCCGCTTCCGCGTCGGCGTCTGAGCGAGCAGCCGCGCAAGCGTTTGACCGACGGCCCCGCTAGGGTCGTTCGTACGCAGCCGGCCGTTCACCGGCAGGCCGCAGTTGACGAGGAGGCCATTGCCCGAAGGGAACCATCACGGACCCGCGGCAATGGCCTTCTTCGTACGTGCACGAGGAGATCTCCATGGAACAGGACGCCGACAAGGCACCCACCGCCACCGGCAGCGAGCACAAGGGCCGGTACCTGCTCAAGCTCTCCGGCGAGGCCTTCGCCGGCGGAGGGGGGCTCGGAGTCGACCCCGACGTCGTGCACACGATGGCCCGCGAGATCGCCGCGGTCGTCCGCGACGGCTACGAGATCGCCGTGGTCATCGGCGGCGGCAACTTCTTCCGCGGCGCGGAGCTGCAGCAGCGCGGCATGGACCGGGCCCGTTCCGACTACATGGGCATGCTCGGTACGGTCATGAACTGCCTCGCCCTCCAGGACTTCCTGGAGAAGGAAGGCATCCAGTCGCGTGTGCAGACGGCGATCACCATGGGCCAGGTCGCCGAGCCCTACATCCCGCTGCGCGCCGTACGGCACCTGGAGAAGGGCCGTGTGGTGATCTTCGGCGCCGGTATGGGCATGCCGTACTTCTCGACCGACACCACAGCCGCCCAGCGCGCCCTGGAGATCCACGCCGAGGCGCTGCTGATGGGCAAGAACGGGGTCGACGGGGTCTACGACGCCGACCCCCGTTCCAACCCGGACGCGGTGATGTTCGACGCCCTGGAGTACGCCGACGTCATCGCCCGCGACCTGCGCGTCGCGGACCTGACGGCGATCACGCTGTGCCAGGACAACAAACTGCCGATCCTCGTGTTCGAACTGCTCGCGGAGGGCAACATCGCGCGGGCCGTGAAGGGTGAGAAGATCGGCACGCTCGTCAACGACACGGGCTCCCGCTGACGGACGGCGCCGGCCGCGACCCGGCCGGCGATCCGCCCGGAACGGGGATGGACAAGACGCTGCCGGTCGGACACCGTGCAGGAAAGACGCGCGCAAGGGCCGAGGCTCTGCCTTCTGAAGACCAGGAGCACATGGTGATTGAAGAGACCCTCCTCGAAGCCGAGGAGAAGATGGAGAAGGCCGTCGTGGTCGCCAAGGAGGACTTCGCCGCGATCCGCACCGGCCGTGCCCACCCGGCGATGTTCAACAAGATCATGGCGGACTACTACGGCGCCCTCACCCCGATCAACCAGCTCGCCTCCTTCGCGGTGCCCGAGGCCCGGATGGCTGTGATCACCCCCTTCGACGCCGGGGCGCTGCGGAACATCGAGCAGGCGATCCGGGATTCGGACCTGGGTGTCAACCCGACGAACGACGGCCGTATCATCCGGGTGGTCTTCCCGCAGCTCACCGAGGAGCGGCGCAAGGAGTACATCAAGGTCGCCCGCGGCAAGGCGGAGGACGCGCGGATCTCGATCCGCAGCGTGCGCCGCAAGGCCAAGGAGACCCTCGACAAGCTCGTCAAGGACGGCGAGTCGGGCGAGGACGAGGTGCGCCGCGCGGAAAAGGAGCTCGACGACACCACCCACAAGTACGTGGCGCAGATCGACGAGCTGCTCAAGCACAAGGAAGCCGAGCTGCTCGAGGTCTGATCCGGCGAGCCGCCAGGCCCGCTCCACGGCGCGCCCGGCACGCCCGTCGGCGGCCGCGCCGTCGACCCGAGACCACCCGACCATCCACCCATCCGACCGACCCGGACCGGACGAAAACGCGAGGCGAAACTCCGTGAACGACTCTTCTTGGGGGCCCTCGCCACACACCGGTTCCCGGGGAGGCGAGGACGAGGCGGGCACCCGGATGGGCGGCCCTGTGTTCCGAGACGACGCCCCCGAACCGGAGCGGCACTCCGCCCGGCCCGACCGTTCCGCGCCGCAGCCCTCGGCGGCCGGTGGGAACGGCGGCCGGGCCAAGAAGAGTGCGGGGCGCGACCTGCGCGCCGCGATAGGGGTCGGCGTCGGTCTCGGCGTCGTCGTCATCGCCTCGCTCTTCATCGTCAAGGCCGTCTTCGTGGGTGTCGTCGCGGTGGCGGTCGTGGTCGGCCTGTGGGAGCTCACCTCACGGCTGAGCGAGCGCAAGCAGATCCAGGCACCGCTGGTGCCGCTGGCCGTCGGCGGCGCCGCCATGGTGGTCGCCGGCTACCTGCGCGGCGCCGAGGGCGCGTGGGTGGCCATGGCGCTCACCGCGCTGGCCGTCCTGGCGTGGCGGATGACGGAGCCGCCGGAGAACTACCTCCGCGATGTCACGGCAGGCGTCTTCGCCGCGTTCTACGTGCCCTTCCTGGCCACATTCGTGGTGATGATGCTCGCCGCGGACGACGGCCCGTGGCGGGTCTTCGTCTTCCTGCTCCTGACGGTGACCAGCGACACCGGGGCCTACGCCGTCGGGTGGCGCTTCGGCACACACAAGCTCGCCCCCCGCATCAGCCCCGGCAAGACCCGCGAGGGCCTGGTCGGCGCGATCACCTTCGCCATGGTCGCGGGCGCGCTGTCCATGCAGTTCCTGATCGACGACGGCCAGTGGTGGCAGGGACTGCTGCTGGGCCTCGCCGCGGCGGTCAGCGCCACCCTCGGCGACCTGGGCGAGTCGATGATCAAGCGCGACCTCGGCATCAAGGACATGGGCAAGCTGCTGCCCGGCCACGGCGGAATCATGGACCGCCTCGACTCGCTGCTGCCGACCGCCCCGGTGGTGTGGCTGCTGCTGGTCGTCTTCGTGGGCTCGAGCTGACGGCCCCGTCGCCACGGGCCGGCCGGGCAGGTCGGTGCTTCACGTTGCGTCCGCCAGGACGCGCGCCCGGCCTGCGCGCCGGCGATCGCCCGTTGAGAAGAACTCGCTGACCGGGTGCGTTCGTTGGGACCGTCCTCCCGGCTCTGACGGCCGTGGCTCATTCGTGAGGGATCCTCCGGCCGCTCCCGCAGAGCGCTTGCTGCCCCGCGCGGCTGGTCCGGGGCCCGCCCGCCGCTTACAATCGAACGTGTGTACGAGCTTCCTCCGGATCCGCAGCGCCTGCGGGTGATCCGCCTCTATCTGCAGATGCAGATCGCCGCGGTGGACGCCAAGATCCAGGAGGTCGAAGCCGGCGCCGTGGGTGGATCCGAAGCCGGCCCAGGCGTTCCACCGCCCTACCGCGGCCGTTCCCCGGCGATCGCCCGAGCCTGGCGGCTGCAGAGCGTGCCCGACCCGCGAGGCGGTCCGGGCCGGGGCGTCCTGCACCGGGACGACTGCCGCGTGCCCGGCGGAGGCCGCCTCAACCGGCAGGAGTTCGAGGTCGCGCTCGGCATGCCGGATGTCGCGCGCTGCGAGGTCTGCCGTCCGGAACGGGAGCCCACCCGTCGATCCGGCACGGATCCCTAACCGGGCACTGGCGTGGCGCGAGCCATGAGCGCGGGGCGGCCGCGTCGGCGTCAGGCATGGCCCGCGAGGACGCAAGCCGCCCGCGACTGCGAGACGTGGAGGGCGACGGCGGAGCTGCCCGGGCAGCAGGACACGCGGCGGGGAGCGTCACTCGCCAGGTCCGCCGGCGGTTCCTGCGACAAGCGGTGCGGCGTCCGGCGGGGGCTCCCCGTGCGGGCCGGCCGTTCGCCGGCCCGCGAGGGTTCACTCGGTGGACCCGGTCAGAAGATCAGGGGCGGCTGCGGGCCGACAACCGGGGTCCAGGATCCGCACACCACGGCGGGGGCGGGGGCGGGGGTGAGGGTGCAGCGGTTCTCAAGGACGTCGCCGCGGAAGGTGACGATCCTGACCGCCAGTTGGGCGGGGTTCGTGACGCTCAGGCTCGCGCCGCAGACACCGGTGCCGGGGTATCCGGGATTTCCGCTGAGGTTCTGCCAGCTGTAGAGGCCCCCCAGGTTGCTCTGGCCGACGTACGTCCGGCCGCGGACGACGGCGACGGAGAACTCGCGGTCGGTCACCGTGGCCGCGCTGGTCGAGTCGATGTCGCACCCCGCGAGCCTGCCCGGGCCGGGGAAAGGACCGTCGCCGGGGAAAGGACCGGGTCCGGGGAAGGGACCGGGTCCGGGGAAGGGACCGGGTCCGAGGATGGGGCCGTCGCCGAGGAGGGGCCCGAGACCGAGGCCCGGACCGATGCCGATGCCGACCTCGGGACCGAAGTACGGATCCGGGTAGCCGCCAGGGCCGGGAGGCCAGGGATAGCTGCTCGCTGACGAGGCGGCCGGGGCGGGCGCCTCCGCGGCCTGTGCCGGGGCGGCCGCGACAGCCGATATCGCGGTGGCGACGAGAGCGGCCGGCACCGCTATGCGGGTGAGGCTTCCGTAACGCCGGAGGGACCGCTTGGAGGCGGGCGGGGTCCTGTCTGCGGGACTCATGAAGAAGACTCCTCGTCGATCTCGGGCCGGCACCGCACCGAAAGGCCTTCCGGCACGGCCCGGGCCTGTGTCGACGGGATCCGTACCCACGTCAGCCGCCGCCTGCCGCCGCTTCATCCCTGTGGCGCAGCCTCTTTCGGGCATGCCGGCAGCGGTCACCCGATCGATGTCCTGTGCGTCGACAGGACCCGTCCTCCGTGCGCCGTGAAACATTGGCCACCAGGTCCTGCCGCTTGTGGCGCGGCGTCATGCTGAGGGGCAACCAGACCCCCGGCTGAGCGGCCTGGTTGCACGGCTCCGCGGGTACCCGTGCCTCCCTGGGGAGACCCCCACTGGTGGGTGAATGGTGGTCACAGGAAGCCGTGGGCCGACGCGGCAGGCCCTGACCCGCCGTCCGTTCTCCGTTTGATTCGGCGATCACGGCGGGCGCGATACGGCGCGCCGCGCCCGCCGGGCCGGAACATTCGCTTCGTATGCTTCGAGGTCGGTCAGCGGGAGGCGAGGGGGGTTTCGGACTCCACGCGGGTGAGCTTCTCGGGGTTGCGGACGTAGTAGAGGCCGGTCACGCGGGCGTTCTCCACGCGGAAGGCCAGCACACCGTCGATCTCGCCGTCCAGGCGCAGGACGAGTCCGGGATTGCCGTTCACTGTCGTGGACTCGCCTGTGAGGATGCCACCGGCCTTGTCCATGCTGCCGGCCATGTAACGGAGGACCTTCTCGGCGCCGATGACCGGCCGCAGAGCCGCCAGCTTGAGACCGCCGCCGTCACTGACGAAGACGACGTCGGGGGCGAGTACGTCGAGCAGCCCCTGGAGGTCCCCGCTCACGAGCGCGGACTGGAACGAATCCAGCGCCGCCCGCGCCTCCTCCTGGGAGGCCGGCGTGCGCGGCCGGCGGGCGTCGACGTGCCGGCGGGCGCGGTAGGCGATCTGTCGCACGGCGGCGGGGCTCTTGCCGATCGCCGCCGCGATGTCGTCGTAGCCGAAGTCGAACACCTCGCGCAGCACGAAGACGGCGCGTTCGGTCGGCGAGAGGGTTTCGAGGATGAACATCAGGGCCAGCGACAGGTTCTCGGACAGTTCGACGTTCTCGGCCACGTCCGGCGCGGTGAGCAGGGGCTCGGGCAGCCAGGGGCCGACGTAGGCCTCCTTGCGCCGGTTGAGGGTGCGCAGCCGGTTGAGTGCCTGCCGGGTGGTGATCCGCACGAGGTAGGCGCGCTGGTCCCGCACTTGTGCCAGGTCGACCTCCACCCACCGCAGCCAGGTCTCCTGGAGGACGTCCTCGGCGTCCGCCGCCGATCCGAGCATCTCGTAGGCGACGGTGAAGAGCAGGTCGCGGTGGGCGACGAATGCCTCGGTCGCGGGGTCTGACACATGGTCGTGCATGTCGTGGGCTTCGCTTTCTCGTGGTCGGCCCCTGCAGGCCGCCGTCGGGCCGTGGATGAGTACCCCGTGGCAGGGGCTATCGGCGGCATGCTCGCCGCCGAGCAGGGGAGGTCACGCCGAGCGCCGGGTGTCGGACGGCGTCGTGCGGCCGTCCGGCAGAGGTGCTCCGGGACCGTCGCTTCCGGCACCGCGCGACGCGCGGGAACCGGCCTTGCGCGCCCCGGACAGCAGCTTGCCGAGCGTGAACCGGCAGGCGATCTCCTTGACGCCGGCACCGGCCCGCCCGCTGATGCTGAGCGGGACCACCTTGTCGTTCGGGTAGGAGAACTGGGTGACGCCTGCGTGCCGGCCGAGGCTGAGGCACTGCCCGGCGAAGAACAAGTGGACCGGAGCGGGCCTCTTCCCCGCCATCCGGTGCAGGATCGTGGCGGCGGCCGCCGGGCCCAGCTGCACGGCTGCCTGGCAGCTCATCCGGAACGGGTGGTCCGGCATCACTCCCGCGTCGCCGGCGGCGACGATGCGCTCGTCGTCCACACTGGTCAGCGTCGTGTCGGTGACCAGGCGGCCTTCGGCGTCGGTGTGCAGTCCGCTGCGCGCGGCCAGGTCCGGGACGCGGAATCCCGCGGTCCAGATCGTCACCGCGCTGGGCACCTCGCGGCCGTCCTCGAGCCGTACGGCGTCCGGCGTCACTTCCGCCACCTCGGCCCCGAACCCTTCGACGACGGTGACGCCCAGCCGGGCGAGTCTGCGGGCGACCGGACGACGGACCCGGGCATGGAGGGAGGGGCCGAGCACACGGCCGCAGACCAGGGTGACCTTCCGGCCCCCTTCCGCCAGCTCGGCGGCGGTCTCCAGGCCGGTCGGGCCGGCTCCCACCACCGTCACCGGCGCCGAGGCGGGCGTCGCGGACAGGGCCGACCGCAGTCGCTCCGCCCCCTCGAGGTCCGACACCGAATGAGCGAACTCCGCCGCTCCTGGCACCCGGGGGTCGGAGGCGCCACTGCCCACCGCGTAGACGAGGTAGTCGTATGTGACCGAGTCGCCGCCCGCCAGCGACACCCGGCGCTCGGCGGGGTCGATCCGTGTCGCGGTGTCGACCACGAGCCGGACGTTCTTGCCCAGGACCTCGCCGTAGCCCTCGAGCGCGTCGTCGGAGCCGGTCACCATCTGGTGCAGGCGGATCCGCGAGACGAAGGCGGGACGTGGATTGACCAGGGTCACCGACACGCCGTCGCGGCGGGCCAGCCTGTTGGCCGCCGTCACGCCCCCGTAACCGCCGCCGACCACGACCACCTGGACATTTCCGTTCATTGCGCCTCCATGTGTGGACTCGGCATGGAGACACCGGCCGGGCGTCCGCCATAACGGCCTGCGGATGAGACGTGGCACACACCGGGCGGGGCGCGAGCGCATCCGCCTCCAGATGTCCGAGAGCACGGCAGCGCGCAGAAGTGGCGCGGGGCGTGCGTTCCGTGCTGCCGAGCGGAGGAGAGGGGGCATGAGCAGCGGACTGTCAGCGGCCGGGCCCACCGTCTGGTGATCGCGAACAGGCCCACTGCTCGTCGCACCCGCCGACCTTGATCCGTACGAGCAAGAGCGTGAAACTCATCCGTGCCGGACTCGATCGGTTTCGGCACGCACACGGCAAGGGGGAGTGGGCAGTGCCGGAGACCGTGCAAGAAGCAGCGCCGATTCGGGGGACCGTCCTCAGGTTCGTGCTGAAGGAGGTGGCTGGAATTGCCGCCGCTCTGGTCTTTCCGGCCTGGATATCGGTGGCGTTTTCTTCCGGCTGTATCGTCCCCGGTGAAGTGCCAGAAACCTCACAGGCACGCTTCGACCCCGTCGTGCCGATCGCCTGCACGGCCCTGGGTATCGTCGGCGTGACCTCCCTCATGCTCGCCTATCGGATGTCGACAGCGAAGCCACCGGTAAGGCAAAAGTTGTGTGCGGTACTCAAGGCTCAGGGCTGGCTGGCCCTCCTGACTGTCGCGGCATCCGTTGCCCTCTATGATCCGCACCGTCTGTACCACTGCTGACGTACGGGGACATCAGCGGACCGCCGCGCCCGCCGAACTGACCTCTGTGGCCCCTGCTGACCGATCTGGCTGTCAGAAGGTCGGGCGGACACCAACCGCTGGGAAGGGGGGCGGGGTCGGAGCTGCACGAGGCCCCGGAGCCGTCAAGCCATCGGCGCAGGTCATGAGCCGGACGCGACAGACCCGCCCAGGTGGGACGCTTGCCGCAGCACTCCCAGAACTGACAAGAGCATGTGAAGCCGAGGGGGCGCCATGATCCCGCTACGTTGTGTGGCGACCAGATTGACCGATGACGACTTTCCGGGATGGGTCGAGGTCACGCTGACCGACGCTCACGACCGCGCGTGGACGATCATCGACAAATGCCCGATCTTCGGCGGTCCGGACCATGGACCTGACACAACGTATCCGGTGGAGGTCACCGTGGACTGCAGGGTGCTTGCCCCCTTCACCGATCTCACAGCCGGCGGCGTGGTCAAGGTCTCTACTGACCCCCACAGCGTCGCCGCCGTGGACGGGACGGATGAGTTCGACGTCAGGACGGACGATCTGCTGAGCACCCCGCGATAGTCGTGCGTTCGTGCCAGAACGCACGGGGAGTCAGAGGGAAAGGCGCCCTAGGAGCGCCCCTTGTAGAGGTGCGCGAGGTCGATGCCCTTACCAGATGCGGTCGTCCTCGTCCAGCCGGCGATCCCAGCGGCACTCGATGAATGTGTCCGTCCCGATGACCGGAATTGTTCTTGGTCGGCGCGAAGAGTGCGAGGAGATCTCTGGTGCGTTGGCCGGCCCCTGGCGTCCTGGCCGGCGCCCGGACGAGTCCAGCTCGATGGCGTAGACGCCAGAATCCGACTGTATCCAGAAGCCACCTGAGAGTGACAGGAGCCTCACCCATCTGACCTGGGCGGCCCCAAACGATCTGCGACACTGGACGCACCATGCCTGCACCCGGAGAACTCACATTCGTCGCGCCGCGCGGAGCCAAGAAGCCGCCGCGGCACCTTGCCGATCTCTCGCCCGAGGAGCGCCGGGAGGCGGTCGCGGAGCTGGGGGAGAAGCCGTTCCGCGCCAAGCAGCTGTCGCAGCACTACTTCGCCCGGTACGCCGATGACCCCGCCGCCTGGACGGACATCCCCGCCGCGGCACGGGAGAAGCTGGCGGAAGGGCTGCTGCCGGACCTGATGTCCGTGGTGAGGCACAGCAGCACCGACAACGACACCACGCGCAAGACGCTGTGGCGGCTGTTCGACGGGACGCTGGTCGAGTCGGTGCTGATGCGCTACCCGGACCGGGTCACGATGTGCATCAGCTCGCAGGCCGGCTGCGGCATGAACTGCCCCTTCTGTGCGACCGGCCAGGCCGGGCTGGACCGGAACCTGTCGACCGGCGAGATCGTGCACCAGATCGTGGCGGGCATGCGCTCGCTGCGGGACGGGGAGATCCCGGGTGGGCCCGCGCGGCTGTCCAACATCGTGTTCATGGGCATGGGGGAGCCGCTCGCGAACTACAAGCGCGTCGTCGGCGCCATCCGCAGGCTGACCGACCCGGAACCGGACGGGCTCGGACTTTCCCAGCGGGGCATCACCGTGTCGACGGTGGGGCTGGTCCCGGCGATGCTGCGCTTCGCCGACGAGGGCTTCAAGTGCCGGCTCGCCGTGTCACTGCACGCGCCCGACGACGAGCTGCGCGACACCCTGGTGCCGGTGAACACCCGCTGGAAGGTGCGCGAGGTGCTGGACGCCGCGTGGCACTACGCGGACGTGTCCGGGCGCCGAGTCTCCATCGAGTACGCGCTGATCCGGGACATCAACGACCAGGCATGGCGGGCCGACCTGCTGGGCCGGCTGCTCAAGGGCCGCCGCGTGCACGTCAACCTGATCCCGCTGAACCCGACCCCCGGCTCGAAGTGGACGGCCTCGCGGCCGGAGGACGAGCGGGCGTTCGTGGCGGCGCTGGAGGCGCACGGCGTGCCGGTGACCGTCCGGGACACCCGGGGGCAGGAGATCGACGGCGCCTGCGGACAGCTGGCGGCTTCCGAGCGCTGATTCGCGCTTGCTATGGTGACGGTCGTTTCCGGCCATTGGCCGGGACGTCACCTAGAGCACACAAAAGAACATCCGACAGGGGAGCGCGCGAAGCGCTGAGAGTGCGGCTCGGCCGCAGACCCTCGGACCTGATCCGGGTCATACCGGCGTAGGGAGTCACCACATGAGCAGCACTCGTCGGCGTGCGGCCGGCACAGCACTGGCCGTCGCGCTGGGCGCGACCGTGCTCGCCGCCTGCGGCAGCAGCGGGGACACGGCCGGGGGCGAGAGCCGTGGCGCCGCCTCCAAGACCGTCACCCTGGTCAGCCACGACTCCTTCGCCGCGTCGAAGGGCGTGCTGAAGGCGTTCACCGACCAGACCGGCTACACCGTCAAGGTGCTGCGCGGCGGCGACGCCGGCGCCGCGGTCAACCAGGGCGTGCTGTCCAAGGGCAACCCCCAGGGCGACGTCTTCTTCGGCGTCGACAACACCCTGCTGTCCCGGGCCCTGGACAACGGCCTGTTCGCGCCGTACCGGGCCAAGGGCCTCGACAAGGTGCCCGCCGCGCTGCAGCTCGACGCCGGCAAGCACCGCGTCACCCCGATCGACTTCGGCGACGTCTGCGTCAACTACGACCGGAAGTACTTCACCGAGCACAAGCTGCCCGTGCCGCAGACCCTCGACGACCTCGTCAAGCCCGAGTACAAGGACCTGCTGGTCACCGAGAACGCCGCCACCTCCTCCCCGGGCCTCGCCTTCCTCCTCGCCACCACCGCGAAGTACGGCGACGGGGGCTGGGAGGACTACTGGAAGAAGCTCAAGGCGAACGGCGTCCAGGTCGTCGACGGCTGGGAGCAGGCGTACTACGACACCTTCTCGGGGGCCGGCGGCGGCAAGGGCGACAAGCCGCTGGTCGTCTCCTACGCCTCCAGTCCGCCCGCCGAGGTGCTCGGCCTGAAGACGCAGCCCGAACAGGGGCCGACGGGTGTCGCGACCGGCACCTGCTTCCGGCAGATCGAGTTCGCCGGGCTGCTCGAGGGCGCGAAGAACCCCGAGGGCGGCAAGGCGCTCGTGGACTTCCTGCTGAGCCGCACCTTCCAGGAGGACATGCCGCTCAACATGTTCGTCAACCCCGCCCGTGACGACGCCAAGCTGCCCGAGGTCTTCACCAAGTACGCGCCGGTCATCGCCGACCCGGCAACCGTCGCCCCGGAGAAGATCGCCGCGAACCGGGAGCAGTGGGTCACATCGTGGTCCTCGCTCGTGCTGAAGTAGCGAAGGCCGCCGAGCGGGGGAGCACCGGGGCGGCGGCCCTCCGCTCGCTCGCCGTACGGCTCGGTCTGATGGCCGTGCCGGCGGCGTTCTTCGGGCTGTTCTTCGGCTACCCGGTCGCCGCCATCGTCGCCCGCGGGCTCCGCGAGGGCGGGCGGTGGCGGTTCGGCCGGTTCACGGACGTCCTGGGCGATCCCGGCATCCTGCACGTGCTGTGGTTCACCTGCTGGCAGGCCGTCGCGTCCACCGCGCTGACCCTGGTGATCGCGCTGCCCGGCGCGTACTTCTTCGCCCGCTTCGACTTCCCCGGCAAACAGGTGCTGCGCGCGGTGGTGACCGTGCCCTTCGTGCTGCCGACCGTCGTCGTCGGCTCGGCCTTCCTGGCGCTGCTGGGGCGGGGCGGACTGCTCGACGACCTGTGGGGGGTGCGCCTGGACACCACGGTGTGGGCGATCCTCCTCGCCCACGTCTTCTTCAACTACGCCGTGGTCGTAAGGACGGTGGGCGGCCTGTGGGCGCAGCTCGACCCCCGGCAGGAGGAGGCCGCCCGTGTCCTCGGCGCCGGACGCCTCGCCGCCTGGCGCGAGGTGACGCTGCCTGCCCTGGCCCCCGCGGTCGCCGCGGCGGCGCTGATGGTCTTCCTCTTCACCTTCACCTCCTTCGGCGTCATCCAGATCCTCGGCGGTCCCACCTTCTCCACCCTGGAGGTGGAGATCTACCGCCAGACCGCGCAGTTGCTGGACCTGCCGACCGCGGCCGTGCTGACGGTCGTCCAGTTCGCCGCCGTCGCGGCGATCCTCGCCGTGCACGCCGGGACGGTCAGGCGCCGGGAGAGCGCGCTGCGGCTGGTGGACCCGGCCCGCACCGCCCGGCGGCCGCGCGGCACGGGCGAGTGGGGGCTGCTGGCGGGCGCGCTCGGCGCGGCCGCGCTGCTGATCCTGCTGCCGCTGGGCGTGCTGGCCGAGCGCTCCCTGCACGGCCCCGACGGCTACGGCCTCGGCTACTACCGGGCGCTGGGGTCGGTGACCGGCAGCGGCGGGACCTTCCTGGTGGCGCCGGTCGCCGCGGTGGGGAACTCGCTGCAGTACGCGGCCGCCGCCACCGTGATCGCCCTGGCCGTCGGAGGGCTGGCCGCGGCCGCCCTCACCCGGCGGGCCGGCCGCCTGGTGCGCGGCTTCGACGCCCTGCTCATGCTTCCGCTCGGCACCTCGGCGGTGACCATCGGCTTCGGCTTCCTCATCACCCTCGACGAGCCGCCGCTCGACCTGCGCTCCTCGTGGATCCTGGTGCCCCTCGCCCAGGCGCTGGTCGGGGTGCCCTTCGTGGTGCGCACCATGCTGCCCGTACTGCGCGCCGTGGACGACCGGCTGCGCGAGGCGGCGGCGGTCCTCGGGGCCTCCCCGCTGCGGGTGTGGCGCGAGGTCGACCTGCCGCTGGTCCGGCGGGCGCTGCTGGTGGCTGCCGGCTTCGCCTTCGCCGTCTCCCTGGGGGAGTTCGGCGCCACCGTCTTCATCGCCCGCCCGGACAACCCCACTCTGCCGGTCGCGGTCGCCCGCCTCCTCGGACGGGCCGGGGAGCTCAACTACGGACAGGCGATGGCGCTCAGCACCGTGCTGATGCTGGTGTGCGCAGGTGCGCTGCTGGCGCTGGAACGTATCCGCATCGACAGGTCGGGGGAGTTCTGATGACCCTGCTGCGACTGGACGGCGCGACCGTGCGCTTCGGCGGGCACACCGCCCTGGACGCCGTGGACCTGGAGGTCGCCGGGCACGAGACGGTCTGCGTGCTCGGGCCCAGTGGCAGCGGCAAGTCCACGCTGCTGCGGGTGGTCGCCGGGCTGCAGCCGCTGCATGCCGGACGCGTCCTGCTGGCCGGCCGCGACCAGGCAGGCGTGCCGACGCACCGGCGCGGCGTCGGCCTGATGTTCCAGGACCACCAGCTCTTCCCGCAGCGTGACGTCGCCGGCAACGTCGACTTCGGCCTGCGCATGCGGGGCGCCTCTCGTGCCGAGCGAGAGCGCACCGTCGCCGATTTGCTGGAGCTCGTCGGCCTGCCCGGGGCGCAGCGGCGCGCCGTGGCGTCCCTGTCGGGCGGTGAGCAGCAGCGCGTCGCCCTGGCCCGGGCACTGGCGCCGGGGCCGCGGTTGCTCATGCTCGACGAGCCGCTGGGGCAACTCGACCGCGGGCTGCGCGAGCGCCTGGTGGTCGAGCTGCGCGGGCTCTTCCGGCGGCTGGGCACCACGGTGCTGGCCGTCACGCACGACCAGAGCGAGGCCTTCGCGCTGGCCGACCGCGTCGTCGTCATGCGGGACGGCCGCGTCGAACAGGCAGGCACCGCGCTTGATGTGTGGCAGCGGCCGGCGTCCGAGTTCGTCGCGCGCTTCCTCGGCTACGACAACGTGGTGCCCGCCACCGTCACGGGCGACGCGGCCGACACCGTCTGGGGCAAGGTCCCCGTCCCCCCTGGCTCCCCGCAGGGCGCCGTGCGGCTGCTCGTGCGACCCGCCGGCGTACGGCTCGTCCCGGCCACGGACGGGCTGCGCTGCGATGTCCTCGCCCGGACCTTCCGGGGCGACCAGGTGACCCTCCTCCTTCGCCCTGAGGAAGGGCCGCGGCTGGAGGCGGGCTGCGCCTTGCGCGACGCCCCCGCCGAGGGCGACACGGTGGGTGTCGCCTTCTCGGCGGACGAGGTCGTCGTTCTGGGGGCGTAGCCCCGACGTCCGTCAGCAGCGCGCGCCACACCGCACTTCGGTGCGCGCGGCTGTGCTCGGCCCTCCCGCCGTCTGGCGCCCTTCGGGCGCAGAGCGCCGGCCGCGGACGGGGAGGTGGGGCCTTCCCTCCCCGGCGGTGTGCGGGTGGGGGGGGGGGGGGGGGGGAAGAGGTGGGGGGGGTAGTTCAGTGCCGGGATGTCGGTGAGGTGGATCCCGGCGATTGCCAGGGT
>NZ_JBYIQP010000180.1:0-2458 GCF_057707665.1 Actinacidiphila sp. bgisy167
CCCCCCCCCCCCCCCCCCCCCCCCCCCCCCCCCCCCCCCCCCCCCCCCCCCCCCCCCGGGGTCGTCAGCCCTGGGTGAGGAGTTCGAGGGTGTCGACGACGCGGTTGGAGAAGCCCCACTCGTTGTCGTACCAGGCGACCACCTTGATGTGGCGGCCGTCGACGCGGGTGAGGGCGGCGTCGAAGATCGCCGAGGCCGGGTGGCCGGTGATGTCGCTGGAGACCAGGGGCTCGGTGGCGTAGTCGAGGATGCCCTTCAACGTGCCGTCGGCGGCGGCGCGGTAGGCCTCCAGCACCTGCTCGCGGGTGACCTCGCGGGAGACGGTGGTGTTGAGCTCGACGATCGAGCCCACCGGCACGGGCACGCGGATCGAGTCGCCCGAGAGCTTGCCGTCGAGCCTCGGCAGCACCTTGCCGATGGCCTTGGCGGCCCCGGTGGTGGTGGGCACGATGTTCACGCCGGCGGCGCGGGCGCGGCGCATGTCGCGGTGCGGTCCGTCCTGGAGGTTCTGCTCCTGGGTGTAGGCGTGCACCGTGGTCATGAAGCCGTGCTCGATGCCGGCCAGATCGTCCAGCACGGACGCGAGCGGGGCAAGGGCGTTCGTGGTGCACGACGCGTTCGACACGATGACGTGGCGGGCCGGGTCGTACTCCTCGGTGTTGACGCCGTACGCGAGGGTGACGTCGGCGCCGTCGGAGGGGGCGCTGACCAGGACCCGCTTGGCGCCGGCGGTCAGGTGCGCGCGGGCGGCGTCCGCCGAGGTGAAGCGGCCGGTGGACTCCAGCACGATGTCGACGCCCAGTTCGGCCCACGGGAGCGCGGCCGGCTCGCGCTCGGCGAGCACCGTGATCCGGCGTCCGTCGACGACCAGGTCGGACCCGTCCACCTCGACGCTGCGGCCGAGCCGGCCAAGGGAGCTGTCGAACCTGAGCAGGTGGGCGAGGGACTCGGGCGCGGTGAGGTCGTTGACGGCGACGACCTCGAGGTCGCTGCCGCGCTCGATGAGGGCGCGCAGGGTGTTGCGTCCGATGCGGCCGAATCCGTTGACGGCGATGCGGGTCATGGCGGTTTCCTTTCGTTTGCCGTCTCCATGCTGGGCGGCGTGCGGTCGCCGCGGCAGTGGCGTGGACGACAGGGTGCGCAAGGATCCCGCCATACTTTTCGCCACTGACCGCAAGGATCTCGCCAACACCCCGCCCCCAAGTCGCGCCGACACCCCGCCCTCGAGTAGCGCCACCACCCCGCCCCCGAGTCGCGCCAAGAGCTCGCCTGGAGTCGCGCCGAGAGTCTCGCCATGCCCCTCAGGCCGAGAAGGTGTTCCGGTACTCCGTGGGCGAGGTGCCGAGAATGCGGTGGAAGTGCAGCCGCAGATTCGCGCCGCTGCCCAGGCCGACGCGGTCGGCGATCTGCTCCACTCCCAGATCGGTGCGCTCGAGCAGTTCACGGGCGAGATCGACTCGGGCGCGCAGCACCCACTGCATCGGCGTGTAGCCGGTGTCCTCCACGAAACGCCGGGAGAAGGTGCGCGCGGACACCCGGGCGTTGCGGGCGAGCGTGTCGAGTGTCAGCGGTTCCGCCAGGTGCGCCAGAGCCCACTCGCGGGTGCTCGCGAACAGGTCGCCGAGGGGCTCGGGGACGCTCCGGGGGACGTACTGGGCCTGGCCGCCGCTGCGGTAGGGCGCCGCCACCAGACGCCGCGCCACATGGTTGGACAGGCCGACGCCGTGGTCGTGCCGCACCAGGTGCAGGCACAGGTCGATGCCGGACGCCGCTCCGGCCGAGGTGAGCACCCCGTCCTCGTCCACGAACAGCACGTTCTCGTCGACCCGTACCAGCGGATGCCGTTCGGCGAGGGCCTTCGTGTAGTGCCAGTGGGTGGTGGCCCGCTTGCCGTCGAGCAGGCCCGTCGCCGCCAGCGCGAAGGCTCCCGTCGAGATGGCCGCGAGCCGGGCGCCGCGTTCGCGGGCCGCCATCAGCGCGCCGACGACCGCCGCGGGGGGCTCGGTGGTCGCCGGCTCCCGGTAGCCGGGGATGAAGACGGTGTCCGCGTGCTCCATGGCCTCCAGGCCCTCCGCCACGTGGTACGACAGTCCATCGCCGCCGGTCACCAGGCCCGGCGCGGCACCGCACACCCGCACCTCGTAGGGCATGCTCGGCCGCCTGGCGAACACCTGCGCCGGGATCCCCACGTCGAGCGGCTTGGCGCCCTCCAGCACGAGCACGACGACCCGGTGGTTCTTCCCGTGGCTCAACGCTCTTCCTCCTGCTCTGCGGCCCCGACGGGTCTTCCGGCCCCGACTGCGCTGCCGACCCGGCTCTCCCGCCCCGATGGCGGGGTGGACGGTCACCGCAAGCATCCTGCCACCGGGCGGCGGGCACCACCCGCCGACCAGACGCCGCCAAGGCGTCGGGCCCCGTGACGAGGGGGGGGGGGGGGGGGGGGGGCGCATCCCCCCCC
>NZ_JBYIQP010000181.1:0-2359 GCF_057707665.1 Actinacidiphila sp. bgisy167
GTTGGCGAAGCCGCCCATGGGCTCAATGATCTCCAGGTTGGTTCCGTCAGGGTCGTTGAAGTAGGCGACCTTGGTGCCTAGGGCTTCGTCCGGGGTGACCTCGCCCTCGATGAAGGTGTAGTCATCGCCCAGGAAGTCGTAACCGGCCTCCTTCATCCGCTGATAGACCGCATCGAAGTCGTCGACCTTGAAGCACAGGTGCATGGAACCGGGGCGGTTCGCCTTGCCGTGTGTCCGCTTGCCCGCCGGCTCCGTGAACTGGATGAGGTCGATACCGAGCCCGTCGATGTTGATCGTCGCGTACCGCAGGTTCGCGACGGGCAGTCCCTGCGACTTACCGAACGGCACGCTGCTCATGGTTCCCTGGGCGACGGGTCCACGACCGGTCAGGGCCGTGTAGAACGCGATCGACACGTCCAGGTCCGAGACCGAGATCCCGGCGTGGGCGGCCTTCGTGAGGTTCATGGAAGTAGCGGCGACAGTCATGAGGGATCCTCCTTGAGTTCCTTGACAGGCATCACTGCCCTGGTACCCAGGTAACACGTCTTGTCACATCGTCGGATCAAGAACCCGAGCTCGCCTCAACGGGTTTCCGACCGCCGGGGGGTTGCTGAGGTTCCCCGCAGTGCGGGAGGAGCAATGCTCAAGACCTGTGGATCGGTTCCGGGAGGGCACGCGGAGGGCGTACCTTCCCGAATGATCCTTTGATGGTCACCGAGTAGGCCCGCGTTCGCAGCGCGGGTCGGGAAGGCACGCCCGTGCTCAGCGTAGTGAACGCCGACGGTTCCACCGAGTCCGGCTCCCTGATCGACGAGATCGTCCGCGAGGGGGCCCGGCGGATGCTTGCCGCCGCGCTGGAGGCTGAAGTCAACCAGTACATAGCCGAGTTGGCTGCCGAGACTGACGCGGCCGGGCGTCGCCTGGTGGTCCGCAACGGCCGTCACCGGCCCCGCACGGTCGTCACCGCCGCAGGTCCGGTCGAGGTCACGGCCCCACGTGTGAACGACAAGCGGGTCGACGCGGCCACCGGCGAGCGGATGCGGTTCTCCTCGAAGATCCTGCCGCCGTGGTGCCGCAAGTCGCCCAAGATCAGCGAGGTGCTGCCGCTGCTCTACCTGCATGGCCTGTCCTCGGGGGACTTCGTGCCCGCGCTGGAGCAGTTCCTCGGCTCGGCGGCCGGCCTGTCGCCGGCCACCGTGACCCGGCTGACGAAGCAGTGGAGCGACGATCACGCCGCCTTCCAGCAGCGCGACCTGTCCGAGTCCGACTACGTGTACGTGTGGGCGGACGGGGTGCACCCCAAGGTCCGGCTCGGGCAGGCACATTCCTGCGTCCTGGTGCTGATGGGTGTGCGCCTGGACGGCACCAAGGAACTGATCGCGCTGGCCGAGGGGCTGCGAGAGTCCACCGAGTCGTGGGCCGACCTGCTGCGCGACTGCCGCCGCCGGGGCATGCGCGATCCCGAGCTGGTCGTCGGCGACGGCGCGATGGGGCTGTGGAAGGCGCTCGCCGAGGTGTTCCCGGCCGCCCGCCACCAGCGCTGCTGGGTCCACAAGGCCCGCAATGTCACGAACGCCCTGCCGAAGTCCGCACAGCCGGGCGCGACGAAGGCGATGCAGGAGATCTACAACGCCGAGGACCGCGCCCATGCCGAGAAGGCGATCGAGGCGTTCGCGAAGACCTACGGCGCGAAATGGCCCAAGGCCGTAGCGAAGATCACCGACGACGCCGAGGAACTGCTGGCGTTCTACGACTTCCCGGCCGAGCACTGGATCCACCTGCGGACCACGAACCCGATCGAGTCGACCTTCTCCACGGTCAAGCTCCGCACCAAGGTCACCCGCGGCGCCGGAAGCCCAGCCGCAGCCCTCGCGATGGTCTTCAAACTCGTCGAATCCGCCCAGGCTCGCTGGCGCGCAATCCGCGGAGCCCACCTCGTCGCCCTGGTCCGCGCCGGCGCCACGTTCGAAAACGGCGTCCTGGTCGAGCGCGAGGAGGTCAGTGCGGCATGACCCGGCAGGTGAAACGCCCGCTGCTGTTCCTCGATGTCGACGGGCCACTTCTTCCGTTCGGCCTGAGCCCGCAGCGCGAGCCGAAAGACACAGGCCCCCACCCTCACCTGGCGCGACTCAACCCCAAGGTGGGGATTCGGCTGGCGGCGCTGCCGTGCGAACTGGTCTGGGCCACGACCTGGGAGGACGAGGCGAACGCCGAGGTGGCACCCCGGATCGGGCTGCCGCGGCTGCCCGTCGTGAACTGGCCGGAGCCATCCGCCGAGCATGAACACGAGGACCGGTGGTTCGGACTTCACTGGAAGACCCGGACCCTGGTGGAATGCGCAGCTGGCCGCTCGTTCGCG
>NZ_JBYIQP010000182.1:0-2293 GCF_057707665.1 Actinacidiphila sp. bgisy167
GAGCTCTTCGTAGGCTGTCCAACAGTCGATGCTGCCGTCGTCGTACAGGCTGCCCATGTACCAGTCGTCGTCATCGACAGGCTTCACGATGCACAGGTCGTGGAACCCGAGAACGATCTCCGGGTGCATTACCTTGTGGGCGTCAGAGGCGACCCACTTCACTGCTCGGTTTGGGTCCAGGACGACAGCTTCTCGGTCCCCGGATACGTCGCGAATCTGCTGAAGGGTCCACCCCGCGGGTAGCTGTGCGTCTGCCACCTAAGGATGATCTCAGCTCGTTGGCGATCAGGGCTGCTCTTTCAACGCCGCATAGGCCCGCTCGACTTCGCCCAGGTACTGGTTCAGGTGGAAGCGAACCTCCTCGATGGGTCTGCCATCGAGGCCCGGATACATCAGGTCGGTCCAGATGACCGTCTCGCCCCGGAGCCGGATCCGGATGGTCAGCCTGTCCGGCCCCGGCTCGGGCTCCTCCTGAGTTGCCACATCCACCGTGCATGGCATATCCGGCGGATAGAGCGGTCCGCCTGGGCGGAGCAGCCGCCTTGGACCGAGGCCGGCCATTCTGCTGTCGCTGCGCGCGACCACGTCGAGGCCATCGACGAAGAGGTACGTGTGAATGGCCGAACACACTGGCTGCCCCGGGCACGTACTGATGAGCAGCGTGCTCACCCCACCGTCGTATTGCCCATGGGGCGAGGTGGCCCTGAGCTTGCGCGGGGATCTACGCGGCATCCGCCTGATGTGACGTCATGGGTCGATTGTAACGGCCACGCCGCACCAGTTTGGAAGACTGAGGCTGCGGACCCTGCCTCACCTGGGCGGGCGCTGACCTGCGGCAAAGTGAACCCGTCACCGCTGCTCCCCGTGGCTCCCCGTTCAGCACCGCCTCACCTGGCACGGCTGTGGCACAAGGTCCTGTGTCGTTTAGCCTCTGGTCTAGAGCGCGGGACCGGCATGAGTTTCGGGGGTGGAGGCGATGGCGGCCAGTGAGTCGGTCAGGTATCCGTCCGACTGCGAAACTTGCGGCGCCGTGGCGGAGTGTGACGCCGGTGAGGGCCTGGTCGACGGTGAAGTGCGCTGGGACATCGCGAAAAGCTGTGCCGCCTGCGGCATGTACGTGATCGCCTGCGGTCGATCGGATGTGCCAGGAGATCTGCGGGAACGGCTGCTATCCGAGCATGGTCCGACGCGACTACGGCTCTGCGACCCGTCGTCCAGTGCCGTCGTACTCATGAGGGTGATACGTGTCGAACTAGGACTCGACTTGATCCAGGCGAAGGCCATGGCGCAGCGAGTACGCGCGGGAACCCAAACGGGGACGCTGACCGAAATGACCGTCCTCGCCCACCGGCTGCGCCAAGCAGGTGTCCAGGCGACGACTGAACGCCCGTAGCTGATGGCACAAAGCCGTACACGCTGCGCCGGCGTGCGAAGCAACCACTGACCCAGGCGCGGTGGGTGGAGCACGCTCCGGGCAATGCCATCAGTTCTTCTGGAAGTGGTGCGGCAAGCTCCCACCTGGGCGGGTTTGTCGCGCCCGGCTTATGACCTGCGCCGATGCCGTGAACGGTTGTCATCGTCTGTCAACGTTGGCTCACCTCGGACGGCCCGGAGACGGCCCACGTTCAATCGGACTCGTGCATCTCTTGACCGTCGTCATCCTCGGCCGAAGCCGCGATGAGGCGCCGACGAGCTTGCTCAAGGCGACCAACGTAGTCCGGCATGAAGATCTCTGGCAGCGTGGTTTCCAAGGTGCCTGAGATCGCGTACACAGCAGACCAGACCGCCTTGTCGGGCACGATCGGGCTCAGCTGGTCGGACTTCATCATCACTTCGTACAGCCAGTCCGACAGCACGAACGCTTGATCGCGGGTGAGCTTTATGATGACCGGTTCCTCGTCCACCCGGGCACCGTACCTCGCGGTCGGTGTGGAGAGGCTTTGGGCTGGAGCTGCCATGGGGCGAGAGATCGGGGCCCGTAAGCTGCTGGCGACTCGGGCGGTCTGTGGACCTGCCCGCTAAGGCCCGATGTGGGCCCCGATCTTCGAGGCTCGCCCCATGGTGGCTGCGTAAAGCCTCGGAGCGCCGGCCGCCCCAGCCACCGCGGTTCTGACCTCATGCCCCTTGGCCTACCTATGTGGGCGCGCGGCAGCGGACGGCGCGCCGAGCGGGACGGAGGCAGGAGCGTGGGCGCGGCCGGACGTCGGCCGCGCGCCCGGCGGAGCGTGAGCGACGCCGGGTGTCTTGATGAGGTAGAGAAATCTGTAACAAGATCGGGTTCAGTCGTCTTCTT
>NZ_JBYIQP010000183.1:0-2271 GCF_057707665.1 Actinacidiphila sp. bgisy167
TGTCGGCAGCGGCCTAATGTGAGGCCAGTCTGAGCGGCTCAATCGTGGGCCATCGTGCGTTCTCGTTTGTCGTGTCAGTTGGTGTCGTTGCCGGTCTGGATGCGGCCGAGTTCGCCGCGGCCGCGCATGCGGTAGGACTCGCCTTTGAGGGAGTGGACCTCGGCGTGGTGGACGAGTCGGTCGATCATGGCGGCAGCGACGGTCTCGTCGCCGAAGGTCTCGCCCCAGCGGCCGAAGGGCTTGTTCGAGGTGACGATCACGCTGGCCCTCTCGTATCTGTTCGAGACGAGCTGGAAGAACAGGTTCGCCGCCTCCGGCTCGAACGGTATGTAGCCGACCTCGTCGATCACGATCAGTGGATAGCGGCCGAGCTTGACGAGTTCGTCCTGGAGCCGGCCGGTGTGGTGGGCGGCTGCCAGGCGGTCGACCCATTGGGAGGCGGTGGCGAACGCGACGCGGTGGCCGGCCTGGCAGGCTCTGACGGCCAGGCCGGTGGCGAGGTGGGTCTTGCCGGTGCCGGGCGGTCCGAGGAAGACGATGTTCTCCTTGCCGGTGATGAAGTCCAGTGTGCCAAGGTGAGCGAGCTGTTGGCGGGTCATGCCCCGCAGGTGGGCGGTGTCGATCTCCTCGATGGTCTTGACCGCGGGAAACCGGGCGGCGCGGATGCGTTGCTCGCCGCCGTGGGACTCGCGGGCGGCGACCTCGCGCTGCAGACAGGCGGCCAGATACTCCTGGTGGGTCCAGGACTCGGTGCGGGCTCGCCCGGCCAGGCGTTCGGCGGCGTCCAGCAGAGCGGGAGCTTTCATCGCGCGGGCGAGGAAGGCCAGGTCGGCGGCGGTCTGCCTGCCGGTCGGGGCCGCCCGGCCGTCGGCCGTCCTGGCGGTGGATGCGGTGGTGGGGGTCATCAGGTGTCCTTTCCGGCGCCGCCCTCGATGAGGGTGAAGATGCGGTCGTAGGAGCCCAGCGCGCGCTGTTCGACCTCGATGCCCAGGTCGTCCTTGGCCAAAGCCGTGGAGAGCGCGGTGGTGGTGCGGGCGGGTGGCCGGGCCTGGTCGCGCAGTCGTCGTGCCGCGGCGGCGTGCTCGGGGTCGGTGATGGTCTGGTGTCGGGCCCAGCAGCGGTCGTGGCGAGCGACCACGTCATTGCCGCAGGTCACGACGATGCTCTCGGTGTCCGTCCGGACGGTGATCCGGTGCCCGATCGCGCGGGGGTGGACGGAGTAGTCGCAGGTGTCGACGCGGATGTAGTGGTCGCGGCCGAGCCGGATGGTGCGCGGCCACCAGTTCGGCGGGGCGACCGGTGGCAGGGCGAGCATCGCCGATCGGTCCGCGTCCCAGCGGTCCATGGGGTGGGCGTCGATGCTGCGGTGCCGGCGCCGGTTGGCGACCTGCAGCCAGGCGGTGAGCTGGCCGTTGAAGTCGTCCGGGCCGGTGAAGACACGACCGGGCAGGAAGCTGGTCTCCAGATAGCCGTTCGCCCGCTCGACCAGGCCTTTCGCCTCGGGGTCACGGGGCCGGCAGAAGTGGATCCGGATCGCAAGCAGGCCGGCGAGTGCCGCGAACTCGGTCGTGGGCCTGCCCCTGCCGACACCGGCCTCGTTGTCCCAGACCAGTGTCCTGGGAACCGCCTGCCAGCCGGACAGCAGCTGCCAGTGCCCGTCGATCAGATCGGCGGTGGTCCGGGACGGCAGCATTCTCGCGGTGATCATCCGCGAGTAGCCCGACACCATCACCAGCACCGGCGGGCGCCCCGTCTGCCCATAGCCGAGCGGGATGTCCACCGCCGGGAACCACAGATCACACTGAGCCAGTTCACCCGGCTGATAGACCGTCCGGGAGACCGGGTCGACCGGCAGAAAAGCCGGCCGCAATTCCCTCACCCGTTCACGCAGGATCGTCAGCCCACGCTCCCAGCCGATCCGCTCCGCGATCACCGTGACCGGCATCGTCGGAGTCTGCTTCAACAACTCCCGGATCGCGGGCTCGACCGCGTCCACCGCCGAGCCCTTCGGCGCCCGCCGGTACTGCGGTGGCCGATCCGAGGCCAACGCCCGCAACACCGTTCCCCGGGAAATCCCCAGCTCACGGGCCACCGCCCGGGCGGACAACCCCTCGCTCCGATGCAACCTACGGATCTCAGCCCAGTCCTCCACGCGGATCACCCTCGCTTCCTCCTGACTCCAGCACCGCTGAAGCCAGGATGATCACGAGACCGCCGACCGGCCCGCTTTTGATCCGCTGACCGTGGCCCTCATTTCAACCGTCGCCGACA
>NZ_JBYIQP010000184.1:0-2267 GCF_057707665.1 Actinacidiphila sp. bgisy167
TTATCGACTCGGGAACCGGGGCTTTTTTGCGTTGTCCTGTGTTCTCTCTGCGCTTGTTCTCTCTGGGGCAGCCGCACCCTCGGCCTGAGAACGCTGTGGGGCGTGTGTGCGTGGGGCGTGCCTGCTCGGCGGCTGCGGCGGACACCATTCACCCTGGGCTGCGGACCCACTGAATGGTCGGGCAAGCGGGAGTGGGCAGCGAGGAAAGCCGGGTCGTGGTCTCGTCGGTGGGGGTGACGTCCGCCGAGCGGCCTTGGCGGCTTTCTTGTCGGCCCTCCGTCCGCGGGGCGCGAGGCCACCTGGTGCTGGTTCAGGTCGCTCATGGAGACATGCAGCTGCTCCTGGGGTCTTCGGCCCCGGTCACGGAACGCGTGTCCTCGGTCGCAGAAAGACGACCACCGCCTCCGGGGTGTGCCCCGGAGGCGGTGGTCAGCAGGTGGGTCGATCTTTTGTTGAGCGGGTTCGGCACTCGCCGGCGTCAGCCTTCGACGGCCGGGCTGTTTCCGCGTGCGCTCGCTCCGGGACCGTCGGTGTAGCCGGGGATGCCGGCGGCACGGCCCAGTTCGATGTCGAGGGCCTCGCGGCGGATCCGCTGATCCATGTAGAGCAGAGCGGTGACGCCCGCCTGGACGGGGAAGGTGATGGTGGATCCGATGACGGCGCCGATCCCGGTGAGGATGAGATACGTCCAGCCGAGAGCCGCCTGGTCACCCGTGGCGAATGCCGCCAGGCTGTCGCCGCTGGCGAGCATCCCGACCACCGAGAAGGGGATCTGGACGATCGACGAGACGAGCGAGACGACGATCAGGGTGAGCACCTGGATGCCCAGAATCCGCCACCACGAGCCCCGGACCAGCTTGCCGGACCGGGCCATCGACTTCAGGACACCCTGTTTCTCCAGCATCAGAGCGGGTGAGGAGAGGCTGAAGCGGATCATCAGCCAGACGGCCACGGCAAGGGCGACGACCCCGCCGAGGAAGGCCAGGCCGAGACCCGCGGTGGTGGCGCCGCCGAGCGCCACAAGGATGCCGGGGGCGACGCCGACAGCGATGACACCGCCCACGATCAGGCTGAGCAGCAGCACCAGCGCGAGCAGACGCGGCAGTCGCCCACGGGCGTCGGACCAGGTCTCGCCCAGCGTGGCCGGCCGGCCGAGCACGGCGCGGCTGACGACCATGGTGAGCATCGCTGTGGCGATGACGACGCCGAGCAGCGTGACGACCGTGGCGAGCCCCCCGGCGGCCAGGGTGCCGCCGAAAACACGCATGGCCTCGCCGAACGAGACGTCGTCACCCTGCAGGGAGTCGAGCGTCTTGGTGTCGTCGAGCATGACCCTCTGGAGCAGCAGCATCGCGCCCTGGGTCAGCAGGGACACCGGGAACGAGATGACGAGCACGGTGCGCCAATGTGCGCGCATCGTGGCGACCGCTCCTTCGAGGACGTCGCCGATGCCCAGTGGCCGCAGCGGGATGACACCGGGTTTGGGCACCGGCGGGGCACCCCAGTGCGGCTGCTGCCAACCGGAGGGCGCGGGGCTGCCCCAGACGGGGCCGGCGGGCGGCGGGGGCGGCGGGGCGCCCCAGCTGCGGGCGGCCTGCCACTGTCCTGGGGGCGGTTGCCGCGGGGACCAGTTCTGCGGCGCAGCGTCCTGCGGCGCACCGGCACCGTCCGTACGGCCCGGTTCGCCGGAGGGCGAGGATCCGGGCGAGGCCCAGCCCGGAGAGTCGTTCATCGTCGCTCCTTCGCTACTGCGCTACGTACCCGTCCAACGGCGGGACGGTGGCCATCGTGCCACGGGGGATGCGGGTGTGTGCCTGCGGATGCGGAGCGCCGCAACCGTTCTAAACGTGCTGCCGGTCAGGGCAGACTGAGTAGATGGGTGATCAGCACGTGGTTACTGTGGCCAAAGGTTCACAAGACAATCCCGGCGAGCCCCTGCCGGTACTGCGCTGGGAGGAGCCGCCGGAAGGTCCCGTCCTCGTTCTTCTCGACCAGGCAAGGCTGCCCGCCGAGGAAGTGGAGCTGGTCTGCACGGACGTTCCCGCCCTGGTCGAGGCGATCCAGGGTCTCTCCGTGCGTGGCGCCCCCCTGCTCGGCATCGCGGGCGCCTACGGCGTCGCCCTGGCCGCCGCCCGCGGCTACGACGTGGAGGACGCCGCCGCGTCCCTCGCCCACGCGCGGCCGACCGCCGTCAATCTGGCCTACGGCGTCCGGCGGGCCCTCGCCGCCCACCGGGCCGCTCTCGCCGGCGGCGACCCGGGGGGGGG
>NZ_JBYIQP010000185.1:0-2084 GCF_057707665.1 Actinacidiphila sp. bgisy167
TGAAGCCCCCCTTTGGTTCCGGCGTACCTGGGGGTGTGGCGGTGCTGGCGGTGCTCAAGCGGCCCACGTGGGAGGGGCTGCGGGCGTGGTGGGGCGGCTTCGCCGAGGGGGTGCGCACGCCGTGCGGGGTGCGGCGGCCCATGCGGTGGCGCACCGTGGCACGGATGGTCGCGCTGGGCCGCCCCCCCCGGTCATCTGACCCGCCGGCCGCACCGGGTCGGCCGGGAGCCAGGGGACGTGTGCTCGGGATAGTGTTGATAGATCAAATTGCCGACCCGGCGAGGAAGTAGTGAGGATGGCTGGTGTGCCCATGGGGTTGGTGTGCTTCGATGATCTGCCACGCGAGGTGGCTCGAGCGGTAAAAAAGGAACCAGATCAACTGGCAAAGATTAACATTCTGATTGAGCACTACAGCCAGGCTTCACGCGGCGATCTACTGCCACAGGAATCTGCTGCGCGAAGTACGGTCCCGGTCACGGCGTCGACGTCTGGTGCCGCTCGACTCGACGGAGCTCGGGCCGTCGATGACAGGCTTAAGGCGGGATCGGTGGGGGGCGTCGACGCCTCGCAGCGACGTGCGGGGCCTATCGGTCCCCTGACGGTTGAGTCGACTACTGGAGCGGTGTCGAGGGAGGCGTCCGGGGCTGCCAGCGGCGGTCACGGCGGAATTGTCAAGCGTGCCGGCGGCATGGTCCTACAAAAGCCCACCAACGACGTCGAGCGGAACTTCTACAATCGTTTGCGGGGCTCGGGCACCGGCTTGGAGCGCATCGCGCCTCGTTCGTTCACCGCCCACGACGTCTGGAAGCTGGAGTCGGAGCTGGACCCGGATCACCTGGTACCTGCGCGGGACGTCGAAGCGAGCGGGGAAGATCCACACATTTACATCGAGAACATAACCCATGGCATGGTGCAGCCGAGCTTGCTCGACATCAAGATCGGCGAGAGCACCGCGAGCCAGCACGAACTGCGTCGCAACCTCAGCCCTGGCGGTGCATGGGTCAAGAAGCGCAAGCTGATGGTCGCTGATGTGGCGAGCGGGTCCGCGAGGCGGGGGTGGCGCGTTGTAGCGGGGACGAAGATCCAAGGTAGCCGGATGCAGATCGGTCGCGCCTCAAGCGAGCACGTGGCGGATTTCGCCGCGCCGATCCACAGCCTTGCAACGGAACTTGCGGCTCAGTTGCAGAACGTCCGGGATGCCGTTGCCGTGTCTGGGTACGCGTTGGTAGGGGCGAGCGTGCTGATCGCCGTGGATCGTGCGGCAGACGATCCCGGTCAGTCGGTCAGGGTCAAGCTCATCGATTTCGCCCACTCTTTCACCGCAGTAGACCTCGGCCCGCAGCAGTACGAGAAGTACACGGAACGCTTTCTTCACGGACTCGACAACGTGATCACTGAGATAGCGACGCTCGATCCCGCGTCCGTCCGTAGTGTGTTGGGGTTCCGTGAGCGAGTCATGTCGGCCAGGCGTGTGTGGGATGAGCCGGTGCCACAGGCCGTGGCACGCCTCGAGGCCGCGCTGCTGGCCGCCGGCCCCGGGGCTCGGGCCTTGGTGGTGGGTGCGGTGCTGGAGGCGCTGTGGGCGGTGAACCATGAGGGTGTAGTGAGCTGGCAGAACAACAGAGGTCAGCGGGTTTCGTCCCCTCACGCCGACACGGACCAGCCTGTGTGGCAGATCGCGCTCAGCCCGCACGGTAACTTGCTGCATGTGCCGGAGGAGTGGGAGGACGCCGGGCCTGAGATGACCAATTTCTGCTCACTCACGCCCGGTATGAAACTGACGCCTTTCCTGCAGTACTGAGTGAGGTTTTCTCAGCGAAATGATCTACGCGAAACGCCCTCAGCCGCCGTATGTGTGAGCAGGTCGGACAGACTGGGCCCGGCTGCGGACAGACGTAAAGCCCTGGTAGGACAGGTCTCACCACAAGATCATGTCGACAACCACCAGAGGCTTCACGTTGGTCACCTATGTTGCCACGCTCGACGTCCCGCGCCACGTCGTGGAGTACCTGTCCCGCCTGCTGGCCGCCCACCGACGGCGTATCGGCACTCCGCGCGGCAGCCGAGCACTTGGTTCGTTCCGT
>NZ_JBYIQP010000186.1:0-2070 GCF_057707665.1 Actinacidiphila sp. bgisy167
ACTGGACCGTGGCAAGGTACTCGTTGAACTGCGCAACCTGGCAGACGTCAACGGCGTCGCCCAGGCTCGTGAGCAGTACCAGGACCTCAAGCGGCGTACGCAAGCCCGGTGGGATGCAGCCGCCTGGATAGCAGGACTGGGCTCTGACCACCATGCTCAGCAGTTGGCGCTGCAAGCGCGGCTGGCGGGCGATGGGCTCGCAGGTGCCCTGGACCGGATGCTGCGGATCACGAGCGAGCTCAACGTCGTACACCACCAGCGCGCCCTCGGGTTCGAATTTTTGAAGCGGGACGCAGTTCAACCTTTGGTACGCAGCACCCTTCGAACGAGTCGGCTCATTCAGGGGGGCCCGCAGGGTACTGTCGAGCTGGACCGCACCGTCGTCAGGTCTGTGCTGCCGAAACTGGACACCGACCTTTCAGAGTTCGCCTACACCGTGAATCTTCTTGATCATGACGGGCGTTCATGGGAGCAGGTCAGGAAGCAGTGGACGCAGGTGATGTACGACAGCGCCAGGCTTCGCGAGGCGCTGTCCGGCGAGTCGGCGAACTGGCCACCGCCCGAAGCAATGGAAAATTGGAAAGAAATATCAGCACTCCCTGGTCTGCGGCCTCGCACAAACCTGAAAGATGTCGACGCAGCCGTGAAAACTGCCCTTGCCCAGCCAGGCAATACGCCGGCCCTGCAGGCTGTTCTTGTCCAGGCGACTGCATGGCGTCAAGACAATCAGGGAAGTAAGCGCGAGTTCGCCATCAGCGAATTGGAGCGCAACGTCCTCCATCGCCTTGCTGGAAGTCCTGAGCACCTCGCAAGGCGTCCGCCTCGGGGCTGGGGTTCTCAGGAAGTCGGGCAGTTGCCACAGATGCCGCTCCGGACCCACGGAACGAGGACCGGTACGAACTCTCAACCACAGAACGCCAGATACCCCCAGCCCACTGCCGCAGTGCTCGAAGAGTGGTCAGACCGAATCCGCTACGCGCACGAATACCTTCGGGAAGCACCTGACGGCAGCCAACTCCGACAGCAGGCGGCGGAAATCGTCGCCCAATTCCACGTCGCTCCTCCGGCCGAATCCGGACAGCTTTCAGACGAGGCCAGATCTTATCGGAAGCTGTACAACAGCACTATAGACGTAGTGGCGTTCGCCTTGGGCCGTGACCGAGGACGAACGCAACCCACTCTGCGTGCAAACGAAGTTGCCCAGAAAATGGCAATGGACTTCGGTAGCTCTCCCGAAGCTCACATCGCCCTCAACCAAAACCTGCAGAGCCAAGCGGGAAGTGTCCCTGACCCCGTGATGCCCGAGTTCGTGGAGGGCAGCAGGCGACACCGGCCACAGGACCGACTCGAAATTATTGAAGGCAGCAGGCGAAACACCAGAACGGGTGGCTCCGCGGGTGTGCACGACGCTTCCGCGACTCGGCGTCAGAGACGGCTTGGGGGTGCTCGAGAAGCAGGTTTGGACCCGCAGGTGGAGGGTTGGGAGCTGGGCCGATCGATCACGGTGACAGCTCCAGAATCCTGGATGGACAGCTTCCATCCCCAGAGCCACAACTCCGACGAGTTGGAGCCTCCGGCGCGAGTCCCTCTGTCCGCAGAGGCAACACCGGAACTTTTCGCACCTTTCACGCGCTCGTATGCGCACTCGACCCGCTCCTACACCTATCAGGTCGGTTCCGGCGGCACCGTGGTGCTGCCGAACGGCGCGTCCCTGACGGGGCGCTGGGCGGCTCTCGGAGACGACTTCGTCAATGAACAGGGATACATCCTCTACAGAGAAAGCGGATGGATCGGCCACGTCGCAAACTGGGACGCCCTGCAGAAGATCCTCGACTTCGACCTGCACGGCTACTACCTGATCTCCGATTCCACCAACCTGCAGTTCATCCCCGTCACCGACACTCAACCCCCTGTACTCCTGCCCCTGAAAGAGGACTCCGCGCCACCCCGAACGAGCAGCAAAGGCACAGAGGAAAACACAGTCACAGGCCTGTCGGCCGGCACACCGGCGCCTCATGTCTCGCAAGAGACAGTGAAGACCGCATCACAAAGAGAAGTAGGGCTCACCGA
>NZ_JBYIQP010000187.1:0-1946 GCF_057707665.1 Actinacidiphila sp. bgisy167
CACTCCCCAGTGCCCGCGGATCGCGGCGGCCAGGTCGGCCGGGCCGGCCTGATGGGTGTCGAGGCTGGTGACGGCGTAGACGGTCTCGCGGGTCTCGCGCTTGCCGGTCTGCTTGCGCCGGCGGTGGACGCGGATGGCCAGGCGGGCATGGGGAAAGGCGATCCCGCCGAGTTCGTCCGCGATGGCGCAGGTCGTGATCGAGCGGGACTCGCGCCTGCCGTGCCCGGTCCCGGAGGCGGTGTGCTGGACGGCGATGTCCCGCCGGGGCAGGGCTGCGAGCTGGCTGTGGGCGGTCGGCTGGTTGGTCTTGATCACGGCGATGTAGTGGGCCTTCTTGGCCTCGACCAGCCAGGAGATGTTTGCCTTGACCGAATGCAGGGCGTCGAAGGTGACAACGGCGGCGGCCAGGTCCAGCGGTGCCAGGAGCGGTTGGAAGTGCGTGGTTTCGTTTGTCTTCGCGCCGACCTCCACCTGGGCGAGGGTCACGACGGTGCCGTGCGTGACCGCGGAGAGCAGATGCCGGCGCGTCGCGGTGAGACGGCGGTGTCACCAAGGGCGGCGAGACCCTGCGGAACCTGACTCCCAAGGGTCTTGAAGCGGCTTCTCACGAGTTGCGGTGCCCGCTGTGGGAGATGGGGGGCCCGGCCCGCGGCGCGGGCAGCAGCGGAGCCGCGCACGCCCTGTCCGTGAACGAGACCGTCATCGCCCTGCTGCGCCCGAAGCCGGACCTGGTCCTGCTGGCTGGGGAACCGCCTGCAGCTCTGGCAGCCGCCCGTGCTGCCGTGGACGGCCCGGCGGGGCTCGGTAGCCTCGCCTCCTATGCGACGGAGGTTCCGCTGCCGGCGACGGGGACGTGGAACGTGCCGGGCCGAGGCGGCGCGCAGGCCGACATTGTGGTGACCGCGGCGCAGGACGGGGTGCCGTTGCTGTTCGTAGAGGTCGACAACTGCTACGAGACAGCTGAGGAACTCGCGGACAAGCTGGAGAAGTACGCGCGGTTTTTCCACCGGCAGGTGAAGGACACCGACGGCAAGGAGCGGGCGATGTGGCGGACCCGCTGGCCAGCACCCGAGGGCTCATTGGGGTACGACGTGCCGCACCTTCCGGTGCTGCTGGTCTTCCACCGCATCGGCGATCGCAACCCGGACCGCACCGTCCCGCGTCTGGCGGACCTGACCCGGCACCTGTGGCAGGGCCAGTGGCACCGGGGGGACGGCTTCCACTCCTACGACCAGAAGATCCCGATCATCGCGACCGGGCTGAACAACCTGCGCGAGCACGGACCGGCCGGGGCCGTCTTCTGGCGCTTCGGCCAGACCGGCATGCAGTCCCTCACCGACGCGATCGGCAACCCCCACAAAGACGCCGCCGACGCCCGCGCCCGGGAGGCACAGATCGCCCGCCAGGAGGCGTACCGGGCCGAACAGCAATGCAAGGCCGAGCAGGAAGCGGCCGAGCGCGAGGCCCGGCGTCCGGCCTGCGCGCAGTGCGGGGCGAAGTTTCCCGACGACCGCTGGGAAGCCGCGCGTGACTACCCAGACCCCACCACGCATTGGCATCCGGCGCTGTGTGAGGACTGCGAAAGCCACACCAGGGCCGCCGCCCTCCAGGCGAACAGGCCGAATGGGAACGCCGTGAGCAGCGGGAGGCGCTGGCCGCGCGGAAGGTCGGCGGCTGGCTCGCCCGTTTCCGTACCTGGCACCCGGCGGCGTGCCCAGGCGGGAGCTGGTCAGGTGGTTGCGTTGCTCCACGATGGGCCTGGGCTGCTCAACCCTCGGGGCTTTTGCACGGCTTCGATATGGCGGGTTGCCGCTTTGAGGGATTGTGCGGCGGTGTCAAGGGCGCATCGGACGGCTGTGGTGGTGGCGTTGTTGTATTGGAGGCGGTCGGCGTCGATGAGACTGGCTGCGGCAAGGGCTGCATCACTGGCGGCGAGGGCCAGGCGG
>NZ_JBYIQP010000188.1:0-1856 GCF_057707665.1 Actinacidiphila sp. bgisy167
GAGGTGCGCCATGAGGCGCTTTGTTTCCGGACGGGGGTGAGAGACCCCCGGCGCCTGGCTGTCGCAGCAGCCGGGTGAAGCAGAGGGCAGCCGTCATGCCGTAGGAAGCGTGGGTGTGGCGGTGGCAAGCGGCCCTGACACCGTCGGGACGTGCGGGTACTACCAGACCGTGCGGGTCCGGCCAGCGATTCACGAAGGGATACGAAAGGAACCGGTGCTTGACGCCTCGTTAGCCAGAACCGCTCTCAAACCTGGTGGATATGGGGCGGGAGTGCGGTGCGAGCTGGGCTGTTTCGACAAGCAGGCTCCCGTCCGTCGCGGCAACCGGCCGCGATGGACAGGTCGTCACGTGTGTCTGCGGGCGTGACGAAGACCGCCGGGGTATAGCCGGGTCCCTCCCGTGAGAACCGGGACAAAGTGAACATGGGAACCATGCAGGGTCTGCCCTCCCCGCTCCCCAGCCAGGGGACGGGTGGCAGGCGCGCTGTCCGCTGTCGGGCCCTGTGTGGGGCGGAGCGGTCGTAGTACTCCGAGGACGGTAACGCCGTCCGCATGGGGAAGGACCGCAGCGAGTCACGTAGATGAGGAGAGGAAATGGCAGGAGATACGCCGGGGAACCCCGGCGTTCCCGAGGCCGCCGAGTACGCGGCAGCCTCGCGGGTACTGCGGATTCAGTCCAAGCTGCACGATCGGGCAGTGGCTGACCCTGGCCGCGTGTTCGACGATCTGTTCAATCTTGTGGCAGACCCGGCGTTCCTGCTCGAAGCATGGCGCCGGGTCAGAACGAACAAAGGAGCGCGAACAGCCGGGATCGACGGCTGGACCGCTCCGGGGATCGAGGCGTCCGAGCGCGGTGTGCTCGGGTTCCTCGACCAGATCCGCGCGGACTTGAAGGCGCGGACGTTCGTCCCCCTGCCCGTGGCCGAACGCATGATCCCGAAATCCAACGGGAAGATGCGCCGCTTGGGCATCCCGACCGCGCGAGACCGCGTGGTGCAAGCCAGCCTGAAACTGGTGCTCGAACCGATCTTCGAGCCCGGGTTCAGCTCGTCCAGTTACGGGTTCAGGCCCGGCCGACGAGCGCAGGACGCGATCGAGGATGTCATCCACCACGCCCGCTCGGGCTATGTGTGGGTGTTCGAGACCGACATCGCCGCCTGCTTCGACGAGATCGACCACACGGCCCTCATGGACCGGGTGCGTCAGCGTATCGGCGACAGGCAAGTCCTGCGGCTGGTCAAGTCCTTCCTGCATGCAGGGATCCTGACCGGGGAGGGCACCCTGCGGGAGACCGTGTCGGGCACGCCGCAAGGCGGGATCCTGTCCCCGTTGCTCGCGAACATCGCCCTGGGTGTGATCGACGAGCACTTCGACACGAAGCGCCGAAGCCTTTCCAAGGAATGGCACCGGCGCCGACACCGCCGTGAAGGGGGAGCGACGTACCGACTGGTCCGGTACGCCGACGACCTCGCCGTGATGGTGTTCGGCACTCAGGAGCACGCCGAAGCGCTCCGCGACGAAGTTGCAGGCGTTGCCGCCACCATCGGGCTTCGTCTGGCCGAGGACAAGACCCGAACCGTCCATATCGACGACGGCTTCGACTTCCTGGGCTGGCACATCCAGCGCCACACCCAGCGGGGCTCGAACCGTCGTATGGTCTACACCTATCCCAGCGACAAGGCCGTCAAGTCGGTCAGGTCCCGGGTCAAGGAACTGACCGGACGGCAGACGATGAACATGGACCCCGGCACAGTCTTCACCCTCTTGGGGCAGAGACTCCGGGGCTGGACCACCTACTTCCGCCACGGCGCATCCAAGATCACTTTCAGTGAGCTGGAGCACTACCTGTGGCACCG
>NZ_JBYIQP010000189.1:0-1825 GCF_057707665.1 Actinacidiphila sp. bgisy167
GATGGGTAGGGGAGCGTCGTGTGCCGGGTGAAGCGGCCCTGGAAGGGAGTCGTGGACGGTTCACGAGTGAGAATGCAGGCATGAGTAGCGATACAAGAGTGGGAAACTCTTGCGCCGATTGACTAAGGGTTCCTGGGTCAAGCTGATCTGCCCAGGGTAAGTCGGGACCTAAGGCGAGGCCGACAGGCGTAGTCGATGGACAACCGGTTGATATTCCGGTACCCGCTTTGAAGCGCCAGCGCTGAACCCTCTGATGCTAAGCCCGTGAAGCCGCCCTTGATCTCTTCGGAGTGATGGGGAGTGGTGGAGCCGGTGACCCGAGGTGGTAGTAGGTGAGCGATGGGGTGACGCAGGAAGGTAGTCCAGCCCGGGCGGTGGTTGTCCCGGGGTAAGGGTGTAGGGCGCTAGGTAGGCAAATCCGCCTGGCACGTAGCCTGAGACCTGATGCCGAGCCGATTGTGGTGAAGTGGATGATCCTATGCTGTCGAGAAAAGCCTCTAGCGAGTTTCATGGCGGCCCGTACCCTAAACCGACTCAGGTGGTCAGGTAGAGAATACCGAGGCGTTCGGGTGAACTGTGGTTAAGGAACTCGGCAAAATGCCCCCGTAACTTCGGGAGAAGGGGGGCCATTGCTGGTGATGAGTTTTGCACTCTGAGCTGGTGGTGGCCGCAGAGACCAGCGAGAAGCGACTGTTTACTAAAAACACAGGTCCGTGCGAAGCCGTAAGGCGATGTATACGGACTGACGCCTGCCCGGTGCTGGAACGTTAAGGGGACCGGTTAGCTCCATTTCGGTGGGGCGAAGCTGAGAACTTAAGCGCCAGTAAACGGCGGTGGTAACTATAACCATCCTAAGGTAGCGAAATTCCTTGTCGGGTAAGTTCCGACCTGCACGAATGGCGTAACGACTTCTCGACTGTCTCAACCACAGGCCCGGTGAAATTGCACTACGAGTAAAGATGCTCGTTTCGCGCAGCAGGACGGAAAGACCCCGGGACCTTTACTACAGCTTGATATTGGTGTTCGGTTCGGCTTGTGTAGGATAGGTGGGAGACTGTGAATCTCAAGCGCCAGCTTGGGTGGAGTCGTCGTTGAAATACCACTCTGGTCGTGCTGGATGTCTAACCTCGGTCCGTGATCCGGATCAGGGACAGTGTCTGGTGGGTAGTTTAACTGGGGCGGTTGCCTCCTAAAGGGTAACGGAGGCGCCCAAAGGTTCCCTCAGCCTGGTTGGCAATCAGGTGTTGAGTGTAAGTGCACAAGGGAGCTTGACTGTGAGACTGACGGGTCGAGCAGGTACGAAAGTAGGGACTAGTGATCCGGCGGTGGCTTGTGGAAGCGCCGTCGCTCAACGGATAAAAGGTACCCCGGGGATAACAGGCTGATCTTCCCCAAGAGTCCATATCGACGGGATGGTTTGGCACCTCGATGTCGGCTCGTCGCATCCTGGGGCTGGAGTCGGTCCCAAGGGTTGGGCTGTTCGCCCATTAAAGCGGTACGCGAGCTGGGTTTAGAACGTCGTGAGACAGTTCGGTCCCTATCCGCTGTGCGCGTAGGAGTCTTGAGAAGGGCTGTCCCTAGTACGAGAGGACCGGGACGGACGAACCTCTGGTGTGCCAGTTGTTCTGCCAAGGGCATGGCTGGTTGGCTACGTTCGGGAGGGATAACCGCTGAAAGCATCTAAGCGGGAAGCCTGCTTCGAGATGAGGACTCCCACCCCCTTTGAGGGGTTAAGGCTCCCAGTAGACGACTGGGTTGATAGGCCGGATGTGGAAGCCCAGTAATGGGTGGAGCTGACCGGTACTAATAAGCCGAGGGCTTGTCC